>NZ_JAWDIV010000011.1:0-256815 GCF_032464655.1 Rhizobium sp. 25PS6 | reverse complement strand
TGTAAAATGGCATAAGCTGAATTATGGAACTTCTCTATTTCGGCGTGTTGAAGTCAAGCGCTGTCGAGCTTCCATTTACACCGCATCTGATGTCATTCACGGCCTTGCTTCTCTTCGGGATCGGGTCTTGCCCCTCCCATGAACCCATTCGAACTTGAGACACACCAAATCCCACAGCTCCATCCAAGGTGCGCTAAATTGAATCACTTGCCCAATCTTCATGCGCGTGGCGAATTCGTATTACAAAAATTGTCTCATCATCTTCGATCCGATAGACGATTAGATGTGCTTTGAAGGGATGAATTCTAACGGGCGGATCAATCTCATCCCGTTCGCGCGCGATGCGTGGATTGGCAGCTATCAGATCAAATAATGCGAAAAGTTCATCGTGGTATCGCTTTGCTTGGCCTGCCCCGAACAGACGCACACCTTGCTCGGCGATCGCGATAATGTCCTCTTCCGCTTCGGCAGAAAGCTTAAAACTCATGACTTGCTGGTACGAGCCATCGCCTCAGCAAAGAGTTCATCCTTTGATCGGAGGCCGACACCGCTTCGGAGCCCGGCCTCGACGAAGCTTTGCATGGCGGCGATCTTGTCGTTTCGCGTTTGGTCGCGTCGGATCAGGTCGCGCACGTAGTCGCTAGCATTCGAGTATCGCCCGGTCTTGGCCTGGGCCTCCACCCAATCCTTCATCGGGCCTGGAAGAGATACGTTCATCGTGGCCATTGATAACCTCCATTTGAAGGCAATATAACCGATGTTGGCAAAGTTTGTCAAAGACTCGAACGCCTTGATGAGATGCGGACCTGACGACTGCATCACCACTTTTGCGGCCTTCCTGGAGGTGAAGGGCCCTCCCAGGCCCTTCGGATCAGTTTGAAGATCGGCCGTTCAGCCCCACTTCATTTCTCCCTTGGCAACTTTGGAGCCTATGTCGAGCGCAACGCCCATGCCAAGACCGGGGAAGCGGGCTTCCATGGCGGCCTTCAGCGCGGCGGAATCGGCTGCCTTGGCGAGTTCTTCCTCGAAAGCGAGCAGATAGCTCTTCGTGTGCTCGACGGCGGACAGATCGGTTGCCGCTTCCGGCATTATGTGGCCAGGAACGACGATCGTTGGCGTGCGGGCGCTGATCTTGTCGAGGGTGGCCACCCAAGCGGCACGCTGCTCCGATGCCTGGGTGTCGGCCGTCCACACGTGGACGCCGGAGAAAATCATGACGCCTCCGAAAACAGCGTTCAGCGACGGCACGAACAGGTACCGGCGATTGCTTAACCCTGCCTCGGCCGCAACAATCTCGACGGTTTCGCTATCAACTGTGAGGCTTGGAGCGTCGAAGGCTTCCGGCATGACGATGTCTGCAAGGGTCTGCGGGCCGTTCTCCTTGAGCTGCGGCCCCCAAACGGCAAGCTTTTTCTCGACGTTGCCCTTGATCGCTGCAATCGTATCGGAAGCTGCCAGCACTTTTGTGCCGGGAAAGGCTTCGAGGATCGGCTTCAGGCTGAAGTAATAGTCCGGATCGGACTGGCTGACATAAATCGCGGTCAGCGTCTTGCCCGTGGCCTTGATGGCTTCCGCCAGCGCACGGCCGTCGGGATAGCTGAACCCACCATCGATCAGCAACGCTTCGCTGGGGCCGGTCAGCAGCACCGGAGCGCGAAAGAAGCCATTCTGACCGGCGGGGAAGTGCTTCCAGGCCAGCTTTGACCCGGCTGCGTTGCCGAGACCGGCAGGCGCAAAAACGGCAACGGCGCCGGCTGCGAGGGTGGTTTTCATGATTTCTCTCCTTGAATACATGGTTGTCTCCGATGATCGCCAGTTTCGATTTTCTGCTGCCGTGAGTGTTGCCCCCGGCAGGCGTTGTCGGTAGTTCATGGAACGGTCTGCTGAAAATGAATGATCACGCCGCCTGAAGCTCGGCAGCAAGTCGGTCAAAGCCGCCGAACAAGGCATCGCTGCGCAGCACGCGGTGCTTGTTGCCGTCGCTGACCAAAAGCGCGGGGACACCATCCATCCGGAATGCAGCCATGAGTTGGCGGGACTTCCCGATCCTGTTGCGGTAGGCGTCGAGCAGGGCCTCGTCCGGAGCCCGGACACGAGCGGCGGCATCGGGAAACCCGGCCTGATCGAGAACGTCGACCACGACAGCGATCTCCGAGGTGTCGCGGCCGTCAACGTAGCGAGCGCTTTGAAGTGCCTTTAGGGCATCGCTTTCCCTGTCGAGTTGCGTCACCCCGACGGCTATGATCCCAAGCGTCGCAGGGGCTGAGTCGAACATACCATCTGCGCCCCCGAGAACCTGATCGCGATAGCTGAAGACCTGCCCCGTGAGCCGGTTGATCCGCTGGTCATTGTGCCAGGCATAGGCTGCAAAGCGTTCATCCAGCGGACGGGCGCTTTCGCCCGCGAAAAGCCCGCTGGGCGCAAGCTCGACGGTGAGATTGTCGAGCATGGCCAATTTGTCGAGCACGGGCGCCGCACCATAGCACCAGCCGCAAAGCGGATCGTAGAGATAGGTAAGATGCATATCGGACCATCCTTGAAGCGATGGACGACAGATAGTGCACTTCTACTGAGTGATAAATATTGTTAAATGTGACAGAATGTATGTCAAAAACTTACAATCAAATGGAAGAAGGCTATGGAGGCTGTCAACCTCAATCGGCTGGCCTATTTTGCAGCCGTCGTCGATACCGGCTCGTTCACGAAAGCTGCCGAGCGCCTCGCGATCACAAAGACGGTCGTCAGCCAGCAGGTTGCGCGGCTGGAAGCTGAGTTGAAAACTAGCTTGCTGCTCCGGACAACACGACGCGTCGAGCCGACTGAGGCCGGCAAGCTTCTCTACGCGCGCTGCGTCATGATCTTCCGCGAAGCCGGGGACGCTGTCGATGAAATCACCCGCGCAAATGCCGAGCCGACAGGCATGCTACGCATTGCTGCGCCCAATGATTATGGTGCGAGCACGATCGCTCCCATTGCTGCGGCCTTTATCCGGAAGTATCCCGCTTGCAGGGTCGAGCTTCTGCTCGCCGATACGAGGATGGAACTGCTCGCCAATCAGATCGACCTGTCGATCCGCGTTGGTTGGCTCGATGACTCCAGTCATCAAGCGAGACGGATCGGTTCGTTCCGGCAGTTGCTTGTGGCGTCCCCCAGCTTCTTCGCCACGCTCAGGTTGAACAGCCCAGAGGATGCTGCGGGCCAGCCGTTTATCGCCAACCTGGCCCTCAAGGAGCCGGTGGTCTGGAGGTTTGTCCAGGGCGATTTCGACCAGCGGACCGTGCGGATGCAACAAAGCCTCATGAGCAATTCGACACCCGCGGTTCTCGCGGCCACGCTTGCGGGGGCAGGCATATCCGTCCTGCCGGATTTTCTGGCTGGAGAACATATAGAGGCTGGCCGACTGATAAGATTGTTGCCGGACTGGAGCCTGCCTGCCGGCGGAATTTATGTCGTCTATCCGGCAGCTCGGTTTCGTCCGCCCAAGGTCACGGCTTTTGTCGCGATGCTTACGGGCAGTCGCTCGCGCGACTAGGCTGCGCCATCACGCAGCCTGAGTTGCTCCAAAGCAGCCATACGGTGGCGGGGAATTGGTATGTTGCCGCAGGGATTTGCAAAGGAAATTCCGACGCCATATTCTCGCCTTGACGGCGACCCCTTCCCGAAGTTCATTCAAGCGCTTTGGTGTAGGAAAACAAGGGCGAGCATGGGACAAGATACAAGCTACCTGCTGGAGCGGATGACGATTGTCGGTGATCTGGGGGCTGCCTCCTTCGTTCCCTGGATCCGGCGCCACGCTGCCAAGCTTGGGCTCTCGCACACCATATCTCATACGAGTTCCCAGCGGATCGAACTTGAGGTTGCCGGGCCGGAAGAACTGATCGACATGATGGAGATGGGATGCTCTCTCGGGCCTATCGACGTGTGGGTCGAGAGGATAGATCGAACGGCGATCAGCGGCGAAAGGACCTAGTCCGGGCTCTCGCGTATTTCATCCGTGCATATTATTTACTCAATGTTGCCAATGCGAAATAATTATGCAAACCTAATAAGGTTGCGGCGGAATTGCCTCGGCGCCGATGCGGGACTTGATCGGCAAGCATTTGGTTTTGTGTGGGAATTCTAGTCATGCCTTCCGATACGACGGGCTTTTGGACGCCAGTCGCGCTTTCCCGGGATTTGCCGGCCGGAACCGTCATACCGGCATGGACGGCAGCCGGATCGATTGCCCTGTGGCGCAGCGCTTCCGGACGCATATCGGCATCGGCGGATCGCTGTCCGCATCGCGGCATGCGCCTGTCTCACGGTTTCGTCCGCGGCGAGGCGCTTTCCTGCATCTATCACGGCTGGAGCTATGGCCAGGCCGGAAACTGTCTGCGCATCCCCGCCCATCCGGGGCTGACGCCACCGGAAACCATCCGCGTCGCCACCCATGATGTCGAGGAAGTGGACAGCGTGATCTGGGTGGCCGTGGGTACGCCTGTATCGAAGCCGCCGAGGCTCGAGGGCCTCATTCCCTTGCGCTCGCTGACGGCGTTCGCCGGCATCGCCGCGATCGAGGCGGCGGCAGGCGGCAAGGCGAGCCCTGACGGTCTTGTCGAGATCGACGCACCCACCGGGACCATCTGTCTGCTATTATCCGCCCAAGAAGACGGGCAGACGCTGATCCACGTGCTGCTGAAGGGGGATGCCGGCCTTCCTGCGGGCATCGGCGCTTCACGGGCCGCCGAAAGCCTGCGGCGTCGGGCCGAGGATCTTCAGAAAAAGGAGATCGCGCAATGACCATGCAGGCGATGATCGATGAATGGTATCCGGTTGGGCTTTTCAGCCAGCTCGACAGCGCCGGCCGTAAGACGGCGCTGATGGGCGAGCCGATCGACGTGGCGCGCGATGCCGATGGCAATGCGAAGGTGACGGGCGGCGATGGGCGTGTTCTGCCGGTGCGCGTCCGTTACGGTCATGTCTGGTCCTCCCTCGGCGAGCCGAAGAAGAAGGAACTTTTCCCCATTCCCGAGGCCGACCAGCCCGGCCGCCGCTTCGTCGATGTCGGCGTGGTGCGCGTGCGCTGCTCGCCGCTGCGCGCCGTCGAGAACTTCCTCGATGTCGCCCATTTCCCCTTCGTCCACACCGATATTCTCGGCGCGGAGCCGCACACCGAGGTCCAGAACTACAAGGTCGAGATCCGCGAGGAAGAAGACGAGGTCTGGGCAACGCAGGTGAAATTCTATCAGCCGCAGGCCGCCAAGTCGGCAAGCGGCGGGATCACGACGGAATACATGTACCGCGTGCCGGCGCCCACCTGCTCCGTGCTTTACAAGACCTGCCCGCCGCGCCCGAGCGAATGGGATGTCATCACGCTCTTCGTGCAGCCGCTGGCCGAAGACCTCTGCGACGTCTGGCCGTGGATGGCGCTCTTCGACGACGAGACCGCGATGACCGACCTCATTCATTTCCAGCAGACGATCTTCCTGCAGGACCGTTCGATCCTCGAAAACCAGATCCCGCGGCTGCTGCCGCTCGACCCCGGCATGGAAATCCCGACGCGTGCCGATCTGACATCGATCGCTTACCGGCGCTGGCTGAAGCGTCACCACTATACCTACGGCGCACAGCTGGTGGCGCAATGAAACTCTACGACTATATTCTCTCGCCCAGTTGCTACAAGGTGCGCCTGATGGCGGCGTTGACCGGCGTGAAACTTGACCTGCGCCCGGTGGATTTCCATCCCGGCGCCGAGCATCGCGGCCCCGAGCTGCTTGCGCTCAACCCGGCAGGCTCCATTCCGATCCTGGAGGATGGCGACCTGATCCTGACGGAATCGTCGGCGATCCTCGTTTATCTCGCCACCAAGGCAGCACCCGAATGGCTCGACAACGGTACGGCCGAGGAAGCGGCGCGGGTGCAGCAATGGCTGTCGTTCTCCGGTCGGCTGACGGCCAGCCTCGGGGCAGCGCGGCTCCATGAAATGCTGCTGCGGCCGGGCGATATCGGCGTGCTGCAGGCGCAGGGCATCGCCGCGCTTCGCGAGCTTGAAGCCGGGCTTGTCGAGCAGGGTCTTCGCGGCATGCGTTTCCTCGCTGCCGACCGGCCGACAATTGCCGACATCGCCTGCTTTCCCTATGTGGCGCTGGCGCCCGATGGGGGCGTCACGCTGGATGCTTATCCTGCGATCCGGCTCTGGTCCCGCGCGCTGCGCGCCCTCGACAAATTTATCGAGATGCCAGGCATTCACCGGCTGCACGAATTGAAGCCCGAACCTCAGATCGAATCGGGCGAGGCGTGAGATGGCTGGTTATCTCCTGAAGAACTGCGCAGCCGTGATCGTCGACGAGGGCAAGGGGCCGGTCGTCCACCGCAATGTCGATCTCCTGACCAACGGTCCGGCGATTGTGGCGATCGGCGAAAATCTGGGGGCGGACGCACTGCCTGCCGGCACCACCGTGCAGGATGCTGCCGGCTGGTTTGTCTATCCGGGCCTCGTCAACACCCATCATCACTTCTTCCAGTGCTTCGTGCGCAACCGCGCCGATCTCGACTGGACGAAGCTCTCGGTGATCGAGTGGCTGGACCGCATCTACCCGATCTTTTCGCAGCTCAACGGGGAGTGCTTTTACCACTCCTCGGTCACGGCGATGGCCGAGATGATCAAGCACGGCTGCACCACGGCCTTGGATCACCAATATAATTTCCCGCGGCACGCCGGAAAGCGGTTGATCGACCGCCAGTTCGAAGCAGCCGGTCTGCTCGGCATGCGCTTCCATGCCGGCCGCGGCGGCAACACCCTGCCGAAGTCGGAAGGCTCGACCATTCCCGACGAGATGCTGGAAACGACCGACGAATTCATCGCCGACTGCGTCCGGCTGATCGACACCTATCACGATACCAGCCCCTTCAGCATGCGCCAGGTCGTGGTGGCACCCTGCCAGCCGGTGAATTGCTACCGCGAAACTTTCGTGGAATCGGTGGCGCTGGCGCGCGATCGCGGCGTCATGATGCACACCCATGTCGGCGAAGGCGAAAGCCCGGTCATTCAGGCGCGCCACGGCATGCGCACGGTCGACTATCTGGACGAACTCGGCTTTGCCGGGCCTGATACCTTCTATGCCCATTGCTGGGAGCTCAACCACGACGAACTCAGGAAGATGGCCGCGAGCGGCACCGGTGTCGCGCATTGCCCAGAACCGGTCTATCTGGTCGGCGCTGAGGTTACCGACATTCCCGCCATGGCCGCCTTCGGCCTGCGCATCGGCCTCGGCTGCGACGGCGCTGCCTCTAACGACAATTCCAACCTGATGCACTGCCTGCATTCCGCCTACATGCTACAATGCCTCGTCTCCTCCAGCCGTGCCCATCCCGTGCCGCCGCCGGTCGACTTTCTCGGCTACGGCACGTCAGGGGGGGCCAGCCTGCTCGGCCGGCGCGATATCGGCCGGCTGGCGCCGGGCATGGCCGCCGACCTGTTTGCGATCGACACTCGGCGCATGGATTATGTCGGCACGCGCCACGATCCGCTGAGCCTGATTACCCGCGTCGGCATCGGCATGGCGACTGACATGACCATGATCAATGGCCGCATCGTCTGGCAGAAGGGCGAATTTCCCGGGCTCGACGAAGCCAAGCTGGCTGCCGATGCCGAGGCCGCACTCTCCACCGTGGAATTTTAAAAAAACCAAAAGAGGGAACTGAGAACATGACCAAACTGACCCGCAGAAATCTGATGACGGCGGCTGCCGCTACCGGCCTCGCCGGCGCGCTCGGCAGCCGGCTTGCTTTCGCCGCCGACGAGCCACTCGGCATCACGCTGGTAATCCCCTCGCCGGTCGGCGACGTTGGCTGGGGGCACGCACTTGCCGCCGGTCTCGAGCCGATCAAGGCCGCTTACGGCGACAAGGTGAAGGTCACCGTGCTTGAGAATATTGCGGAAGGCCCGGACGCCGACCGCATCATGAACAAGACCGTCGCCGACGGAAACAAGTTCCTGGTCGCCGGCTCTTTCGGCTATCAGAACGGCGCCTTGCAGATCGCCCGCCGCGATCCGAGCGTCACCGTTCTGCACGCCTCCGGCTTCCAGGTCGCTCCGAACTTCTCGCCCTTCGCCGCCAAGTATTTTCAGGGTACCTACCTGCTCGGCATGGCTGCGGCAGCACTTTCCAAGACCGGCAAGCTCGGCTCTGTCTCGGCCTTTGCCATCCCCGAGCTCATTACCTCGATCAACGCCTTTACGCTCGGCGCCCAAGCCGTCAAGCCCGATATCGAGGTCTCGGTGGTCTGGGTGAACTCATGGTTCGATCCGGCCAAGGAGCAGGAAGCCGCAAAGGCCCTGATCGCGCAGAAGTGCGACGTGATCTTCTCCAACGCCCAGGACACGCCGTCCGTCATCTCGGCCTGTGAGGAAGCCGGCGTCTACGCCTTCAATCTCAATTCCTCGATGAAGAAATATGCACCGAAAACCTATCTCGGCTGCATCGCGACGGACTGGTCGCCGTTCTTCAAGGCTTCGGTCGATGCCCATCTCGCCGGCACGTTCAAGGGCGCCAATGCGTTCCTCGGCGTTGCCGACAAGGTCGTCGAGGTGGTCGACTGGAATCCTGATATTCCGGCTGACGTGATGACCAAGATCAAGGAGATCGAGGTAAAGATCGCCGACGGCAGCTTCTCGCCCTTCACCGGGCCGATCGCCAAGGCCGACGGCAGCGAAGCTGTCGCATCGGGTGCGACCATGGCCGACCCCGAGATCATCGCCATGAACTGGCACGTCAAGGGCGTGTCCACGCCGTTGCCGAAATAAGTCATGACCACCCCGCTCCTGTCGCTGCGCGGCATTTCGAAAAGTTACGGCCAGATCCATGCCAATCAGGCCATCGATCTGGACGTGGCGCCGCAATCGATTCATGCGATCCTCGGGGAGAACGGGGCGGGAAAATCGACGCTGATGAAGCTGATCTACGGCGTCGAGCAACCGGACGGCGGAGAGGTCATCTGGGAAGGAAATCCGTTGCGCCTCGCCTCCCCCGCCGAGGCGAGGCGCAATGGCATCGGCATGGTCTTCCAGCATTTCTCGCTGTTTGAGACCCTGACCGTTCTGGAGAATATTCGGCTGGTCGTGCCGGGCCGCAAGGCTGAGCTCAAGGAACGTATTCGGACGCTTGGACGGGAATTCGGTCTCGAAGTCGACCCGCTTGCCCATGTGCATGCGCTGTCCGTCGGCGAACGGCAGCGGGTGGAGATCATCCGAAGCCTGATGACCAATCCGAAGTTGCTGATCCTCGACGAGCCCACCTCGGTCCTGCCGCCGCAACTGGTGGAGAGGCTCTTCGACACGCTGCGTCGCCTGCGCGACGGCGGCGTTTCCATCCTGTTGATCTCCCACAAGCTCGAAGAAATCCGGGCGATCTGCGACCGGGCGACGATCCTGCGCGGCGGACGCGTGACCGGGGATGTCGACCCGCGTCAACATGATGCCCATGACCTTGCCCGCATGATGATCGGCCATGACATGCCGGCGCCGATGGCGGCGCTGCCGCTGTCTGGTGGGGAAAAGCGGCTGGAGATCATCGGTTTGGACTATCAGCCCGACGATCCCTTTGCTGTGTCGCTCTCCGGCATCAGCCTCGAGGTGCGTGCCGGCGAAATCCTCGGGATCGCCGGAATTTCGGGCAATGGTCAAAGCGAGCTTGCCGCGTTGATTTCAGGCGAGACGGTGCTGGGGCGCGACCAGCGCGACCGGATCTTCATGATGGGGATGGATGTCGGCAGGCTCGATGCCGCCGCACGGCGGACGCTCGGATTTGCCTTCGTTCCGGAAGACCGGCTCGGACGCGGCGCCGTGCCCGAAATGTCGCTCGTCCTCAACAGCCTGCTGACGGCCCATCCGCTCAAGCTTTTGCGGCGTGGTCTCATCGACAGGGCGCGGGCGACGGCGTTCACCGATGATTGCATCCGTCAGTATGATGTGCGCACACCCGGCCCGGATGCGGAAGCCGGCACCCTGTCGGGCGGTAATCTGCAGAAGTTCATCGTTGGTCGCGAAATCATGCTGTCTCCCAAATTGCTTTTCCTGGCGCAACCGACCTGGGGCGTCGATATCGGCGCCGCGTCCGCCATCCGCAGCCGTGTGGTCGCATTGCGCAATCAGGGCATGGCGATCCTCGTCATTTCCGAGGAACTGGAAGAACTGTTCGAGCTCTGCGATTCCATCCAGGTGCTGCATCACGGCCGGCTCAGCCCGCCGCTCGCAACGCGGGACACGAAGCCCGAGGAGATCGGCCGATACATGATCGGGGCTCAAGCCTCGCCCGAGAAAGTCCATATATGAGCGCTTTGTCCCTTGCTTTCGTTCCCACCCTGGTCCGCCGGGAGCGCGCTTCGCTTGCCGCGGCCCTGTGCGCACCTGTCATAGCGCTCGGGGGAGCGATCGCACTTAATCTCGGCCTTTACGTTTTGATGGGCCGCGATCCTGTCGCGGTCGTCTATGCGATGCTTTTCGAGCCCTTCCTTTCCTGGGCGTCATTTTCGGAAGTGCTTTTGAAGGCAGGTCCGCTCCTTCTCATCGCCCAAGGACTGGCGATCGGCTTTCGCGCCAAGGTCTTCAACATCGGCGCCGAAGGCCAGTTCATTCTCGGTGCGATCTTCGCCTCGGCCATTCCGGTCTGGTTTCCGCAAGCGACGGGCCAGTGGATCTGGCCGGCAATGCTGCTGCTCGGCGCCATCGGCGGCGCTCTCTGGGCTTCTCTCACCGCCTTCTGGCGCGTACGCCTCAATGCCAACGAGATCCTCGTTTCTTTGATGCTGAGCCTCGTGGCGGCGCAGTTGCTGAACTATCTGCTGCTCGGCCCCTGGAAAGATCCGAATGGCTTCAACTTCCCCCAGTCGGTGATGTTCCAGTACGATGCGATGGTGCCGACCCTGATTGCCGGTACCCGCGTCAATGTCTCATTCCTCATCACGCTGGCTTTGTCGGTCGCGGCCTGGGTCTTCATGCAGAGGAGCTTCATCGGTTACAAGCTGCAGGTCGGCGGTCTGGCGCCGCGGGCTGCCGGCTATGCCGGCTTTAAGGAAGGTTGGGCGATCTGGCTTTCGCTGCTGATCGGCGGTTTTGCAGCCGGTCTTGCGGGGGCTGCCGAAGTCGCCGGTCCGCTCGGCCAGCTGCAGCGTTCGGTCGCGAGCGGTTATGGGTATGCGGCCATCATCGTCGCCTATCTCGGCGGCCTGCATCCGATCGGCATCGTGGTCTCGGCGCTGGTCATGGCGGTCATCTATATCGGCGGCGACAATGCCATGGTCTCGGCCAATCTGCCGATCGCCGCTGTCCGCGTCTTCCAGGGCAGTCTGCTGCTCGCCTACCTGATCGCCGTCGCCTTCGTGCGCTATCGCCTTGAATGGCGCCGCGCCGCTCACCGGAGCCCCTTATGAACGCCATCGAGTTCATTCTTGCCGGCATGCTGGCGGCTGCGACACCGTTTCTTCTGGCAGCCCTCGGCGAGCTGGTAGCCGAGCGCGCCGGCGTCCTCAACCTCGGGGTCGAGGGATTGATGGCTCTCGGTGCCGTGCTCGGCTTCATCGTCGTCTATCAGGGCGGCGGGCATCTCCTGGGCTTCGTCGTCGCCGGGCTCGGCAGTGCTGTCCTTTCCCTGCTCTTTGCCTTTGTCACGCTGGGTTTCCGGGCAAACCAGGTGGCGGCGGGCCTCGCCATCGGCATCCTTGGCCAGGGCCTTTCTGCGCTTTTCGGCAAGACCTATGAAAGCCTCACGGTCAGGGGACTCCCCAAGCTTGCCCTTCCCGGGCTTTCGGAACTGCCGGTTGTCGGCGGCCTTTTCGTCCAGGACATCGTCGTGTGGATCTCACTTGCCACGACCCTCGCTTTGTGGGCGATATTTGCCTATAGCAAGCTTGGTCTTATCGTCCGTGCCGTCGGCGAGAATCCCAAGGCCGCTCACGCCATCGGCTATTCGGTGATATCAGTCCGCGTCCTCGCCATCGCCTTCGGCGGCGCGATGGCCGGCTTCGCCGGCGCCTATGCGTCGGTGGTCTATACACCACTCTGGGCCGACGGAATGATCGCCGGGCGCGGCTGGATCGCGATTGCCCTCGTCGTCTTCGGGACCTGGCTCACCGGCCGTATCTTCCTCGGCGCCTGCCTCTTCGGCGCGGTCTCGCTGATGGGGCTGGCAGCTCAGGCAACCGGACTGGACGTTCCCTCGCAGCTGCTCTCGAGCCTGCCATATCTTGTCACGATCATCGTGCTCGGCATCATCTCCGCTGACCGCCGCCTGCTCAAACTGAACGGCGTCGCTTCGCTCGGCGAACCATTCGAGCGATAAAGACGCGCGGCGCTGTAACGCGTCGGCGAAGAAGCCCGTGGTCAGCCGCGATCGCGTTTCCTGCGGCCGTGCGCCTCAAATTGGACGAGCAGCGACTTGAGTTCGATCTCCCGAACGCGTCTTGCCGCTTCATCGGGGCTCACCCATTCGAGAATACGCTGACCCCGCTCCTTGAAATCGCCGCTGATGTCCGTGACTTCAATCTGAAACATGTCGACGATACAGGGCGCCACATCGCCATTGTCGAGTTCTTTCAAATAAGTATAGCGGCCGACCGGCTTCTTCTTCACCAAACCGCGCACGCCTGCCTCCTCCCAGGCCTCGATTGCTGCTGCTTCGAAAGGTTTTTTCCCTTTCATCGGCCACCCTTTCGGGATGACCCAGCGCCCACTCTCGCGCGATGTGATCACCAGGATTTCGACCTCGGATCCGGCATTGCCGTGGCGGAAGCAAATTGCGCCGTATTGTTGACGGAATGCACCGGCGAACAGCGTTTCAGGAACGGCAGCGAGCTGCCGCAGCAGCGGCTGGGACTTGTCCGGTCGAGGCTTCCTGCTTTTTTTGCTCGGCGTCATAACTAATGAATTACCGAATTTGCTTGTTGCTTCAATTGCCTGGGCGTGTTTATGACAGATTTATGACAATCGGCCGCACGAGGAAGGTTCGCAGGCATGATGAGCATTTTTCGCAAGCTGATGCCACGGGAAGACAGATTCTTTGAGATGTTTTCCAAGCACTCGAAGACCGTCGTTGCCGCCGCGCACGCCCTCGATCAACTCCTGAAGGGCAATGAGGTTGAGAAAAACTGCGAACGTATCGTCACATTGGAAAACGAGGCGGACGATGTCACGCGTGAGGTTCTTCTTGCCGTTCGACGAAGCTTCATCACGCCCTTCGACCGGGGTGACATCAAGGACCTCATTCAGTCGATGGATGATGCGATCGATATGATGCACAAGGCAGTCAAGACGATCCGTTTGTTCGAGCAATCGAGCTTCGAACCGCTCATGCAGCAGATGGGCAGCGAAATCGTCAAGGCGGCAAACCTTGTCGCGGAAGCGATACCTCTCCTCGACAGATTGGGAGCCAATGCGCAGCGTCTCACGGCCATCGCGGAGGAAGTCACCCGAGTGGAGGGACGTTCCGATGAGCTGTACGACCAGGGTTTGAAGGATCTGTTCTTGCGTCATGGCGCCAGCGGCAATGCGATGGCCTACATGATCGGAAGCGAAATCTACGGAGAGCTAGAAAAAGTCGTCGACCGCTTCGAGGATGTCGCCAATGAAATCAGCGGCATTCTCATCGAGAACGTCTGATGGATGCCTCCCTCGCTCTGCCGCTGCTGGTCGGCCTGGTCGTTATCGCCCTGTTCTTCGACTTTCTCAATGGTCTGCATGACGCGGCCAATTCGATCGCCACGATCGTCTCCACCCGCGTCCTGCGGCCACAATATGCCGTCGCCTGGGCGGCGTTCTTCAATTTCATCGCATTCCTGTTCTTCGGCCTGCATGTCGCCGAAACACTCGGGACCGGCATCATCGATCCTGCGATCGTTTCGCCACAAGTGATCTTCGCAGCACTCATGGGCGCGATCATCTGGAATATCATCACCTGGATTTTCGGGATTCCGTCGAGCTCGTCGCATGCGCTTGTCGGTGGGCTGGTGGGGGCCGGTCTGGCAAAGGTGGGCTTCAACTCGATCGTCTGGAACGGCCTTCTAAAAACCGTCGGTGCCATTTTCCTTTCCCCGGCCATCGGCTTTCTACTTGCCCTGGTGCTGGTGCTCGCCGTCTCCTGGTTATTCGTCCGGCAAACACCGTTTGCGGTGGATCGCACATTTCGCATCATGCAGTTCGTGTCCGCTTCGCTTTATTCGCTTGGCCACGGCGGAAACGATGCGCAGAAGACGATGGGCATCATCGCGGTGCTGCTATTCAGTCAGGGATATCTTGGCCCGACCTTTTACGTGCCTTTCTGGGTGGTCATTACCTGCCAGTCGGCAATGGCTCTCGGGACGCTCTTTGGCGGATGGCGGATCGTTCATACCATGGGGTCGAAGATCACCCGGCTCAACCCCATGCAAGGTTTCTGCGCGGAAACGGGCGGTGCGTTGACACTCTTTGGAGCGACGTGGCTCGGTATTCCCGTTTCGACGACGCATACCATCACCGGAGCAATCGTCGGAGTGGGCGCGGCTCGTCGTGTCTCAGCCGTGCGCTGGGGATTGGCCGGCAACATAGTGATAGCCTGGATCGTCACGATGCCGGCGGCTGCAGCAATATCCGCAACGTTCTACGGCCTCGTATCCTTGCTGCAATGAAATGAGGGGATGGCGAGGCCAATCGCTACGCCAATCGCCACGCATTGACCTGCCCCTCTTGAGCTTCCCCGGTGGCGATACCGACGAATAAGGCGGGCAGAATCCGCTCTGCGGTCTGCGTGATCGCGACTTCCATATTGCGTGCACTGCACAAATAGAGCGCTCCTATGGCTGCGATTACGTTAGCAATCGCACAAAACAGAAGCAGAAAATAACAAAGCCTAAGAAATAGGCATTCGTTAATTCTTCGCATTTCTCCTTTTGCTTCATGCCGTTACCGTCTCTTCTTGAAATTGGCACGCTGCTTGCAAGTTCTGAGAAGCATCGGTCAATGGCGACCGGCGCAGATAGGCGCGGCATAAGCGCCTACAACAGACACCGACGTCGCAAGGTTTTTGCTCCGGGATTCTCCCATCCCCTGGACGCAATTTCCGGCGGCGTTTTTTTGTGTCCAAATTCAGCCAGCAGAGGGAACCTGCGCATGACTAAGAATTTGCAGACGGGGATTTCGACAAGCGGCCTTACCCGCCGCGGCATGCTCAAGACGACCGCAGCGGCTGCCCTCATCGGCGCCGTCAAGGCTGCCTTTCCGTCCGGCGCCTTCGCAGCCGGAGCTGGCCCTGAGGTGAAAGGTGCCAAGCTCGGCTTTATCGCTCTCACCGATTCCGCACCGCTCATCATCGCCAAGGAAAAAGGCTTTTTCGACAAGCATGGCCTTCCGGAAACGGATGTGGCCAAGCAGGCATCCTGGGGTGCGACCCGCGACAATCTCGTGCTCGGCGGCGCAGCAAACGGCATCGACGGTGCCCATATCCTGTCGCCGCTCCCCTATCTCATGCACACCGGCAAGGTGACGCAGAACAATAAGCCGGTGCCGATGGCTATCCTCGCCCGGCTCAACCTCGACAGCCAGGGTATTTCCGTCGCCAAGGAATATGCCGAGACCGGCGTGCAGCTGGATTCCTCCAAGCTGAAGGCGGCATTCGAGAAAAAGAAGGCGGAGGGCAAGGAGATCAAGGCCGCCATGACCTTCCCGGGCGGCACCCATGACCTCTGGATCCGCTACTGGCTCGCCGCCGGCGGCATCGATCCGAACAAGGATGTTTCGACCATCGTCGTGCCGCCGCCGCAGATGGTTGCCAACATGAAGGTCGGCAACATGGACGTCTTCTGTGTGGGCGAACCGTGGAACGAGCAGCTCGTCAACCAGGGCATCGGCTTTACCGCAGCCACCACCGGCGAGCTTTGGAAGGGCCATCCTGAAAAGGCGCTCGGACTGCGCGCCGACTGGATCGAAAAGAATCCCAATGCTGCCAAGGCCCTACTGATGGCCGTCATGGAGGCGCAGCAGTGGTGCGAAAGCATGGACAACAAGGCGGAGATGGCTGACATTCTCGGCAAGCGCCAATGGTTCAACGTTCCGACGAAGGACGTGCTCGGCCGCCTCAAGGGCGACATCAATTATGGCAATGGCCGCGATGTCAAGGCCACCGACCTCTATATGAAGTTCTGGAAAGACGGCGCCTCCTATCCGTTCAAGAGCCACGATACCTGGTTCATGACGGAAAACATCCGCTGGGGAAATCTGCCGGCGAGTACCGACATCAAGGCGCTGGTCAACCAGGTGAACCGCGAAGACATCTGGCGCGAGGCCGCCAAGGATCTCGGCGTCGCGGCGGCCGATATTCCCGCATCGTCTTCTCGCGGCAAGGAGACTTTCTTCGACGGCAAGGTCTTCGACCCTGAAAATCCCTCCGCCTATCTCGACAGCCTTTCGATCAAGGCTGTCTCCTGACCCGCTCCGGCGCGCGACGGCGCGCCGGCCTTTCACTCACGTGAGGAGCACGTTGATGTCCGCCCTGGCAAATAAAGAAAGTCCCTCCACGGCCGCCTCTGCCAAGCTGGCGGCAAAGGTTCTGCCATTTTCCGGCAAGCACGGATCGCGGATCGATTTTCGTCGAGCGGCACTGACCGCACTTCGTAATGTCGTTCCGCCAGTCGTCGTGCTGGCACTCATCCTGCTCGTCTGGCAGGTGCTCTGTTCGTCGGCGGATGCGTCTTTGCCCTCGCCGCATCGGGTCTGGCAGGATAGCTATGACCTGATCGCCTATCCGTTTTTCAACTACGGCTCCCAGGATATCGGGCTCGGCTGGCGCGTGCTCATTTCGCTGCAGCGCGTTCTCTATGGCTTTGGGCTTGCCGCAGTCACCGGCGTCATCATCGGTGCGGTCATCGGCCAGTCGGTCTGGGCGATGCGTGGCCTCGATCCGATCTTCCAGGTGCTGCGTACGGTTCCGCCGCTCGCCTGGCTGCCGCTGTCGCTCGCAGCCTTTCAGGATTCCAACCCCTCGGCGATCTTCGTGATCTTCATCACGTCGATCTGGCCGGTGATTATCAACACCGCCGTCGGCGTCCGCAATATCCCGCAGGATTACCGCAATGTCGCCGAGGTGCTGCGCCTCAACCAGTTCGAGTTTTTCTGGAAGATCATGCTGCCTTCGGCAGCGCCTTACATCTTCACAGGCCTCAGGATCGGCGTCGGCCTCTCCTGGCTCGCCATCGTCGCGGCTGAAATGCTGACGGGCGGCGTCGGTATCGGCTTCTTCATCTGGGACGCATGGAACTCGTCGCGCCTTCCGGACATCATCGTCGCGCTCGCCTATATCGGCATCGTCGGCTTCGCCCTCGACAAGCTGGTGGCAGCACTCGGCAAACTCATCACCCGCGGCGCCATGGCCAACTGAGGAGCGCACCTATGAACGCCTATCTGAAGCTCGACCATATCGACAAACATTTCGATCGGGGCGGCGCGCGCGCCGAGGTCCTGAAGGACATCAACCTGACGATTTCCGCGGGCGAATTCGTCTCGATCATCGGCCATTCGGGCTGCGGCAAGTCCACCCTGCTCAACCTCATCGCCGGCCTGACGCCGGTTTCGGCAGGCGCCGTGCTGCTTGAAAACCGTGAGGTCAACGGGCCCGGTCCGGAGCGCGCCGTCGTCTTCCAGAACCACTCGCTGCTGCCCTGGCTGACGGTCTACGAGAACGTCAATCTCGCCGTCTCCAAACTCTTCAACCGAACGAAGACCAAGGCCGAGCGGCATGAGTGGGTGATGGCCAACCTCGACCTCGTGCAGATGGCGCATGCGAGGGATAAGCGGCCTTCGGAAATTTCAGGCGGCATGAAGCAGCGCGTCGGTATCGCCCGCGCGCTTGCAATGGAACCGAAGATCCTGCTGCTCGACGAACCCTTCGGCGCGCTCGATGCGCTGACCCGCGCCCATCTTCAGGACGCCGTGATGGAAATCCACGCCCGGCTTGGCAACACGATGGTGATGATCACCCATGATGTCGATGAGGCGGTGCTGCTGTCCGATCGCATCGTGATGATGACCAACGGCCCGGCGGCCCGCATCGGCGAAGTGCTCGATGTGACCATGCCCCGTCCCCGCAATCGCATCGAACTCGCCTCCGACCGGACATATCTCAAATGCCGTGAAGCCGTACTGAAGTTCCTCTACGAACGCCACCGCTTCATCGAAGCGGCGGAGTAGAGACCGGGACATAACCTCGGCGTTTGCCGGTCGTGGTCTTCTCGCCTTCGTAGCGGCGCCTGATTTCAGGCGTCGCGCCCTCTTTACTCCCCGGGCGTTGCAAAGACCGCGCTGGCATCGCTGACAATTTCCACATGGGAATATGCCGCCTGCCCTGCGGCGGTGGCGTCCGCGCGCATGATCGCGGTGACGATCCGGCCGTGCTCCTCATAGGATTTTGCCAGACGCCCGGGCAGGCGGAACTGCGCCCGCCGAAAAGGCGCAAGCCGCGCCCGTGTCTGAGTCACCATCTCGAAGACATGATCATTATGCGCTCCGCGATAAAGCCGGGTATGAAATTCGGTATTGTGCGCCGAATATTCTTCTTCCGCGCCGGCATGCACGAGCCTCACCGATCCCCGATGCTCCAGCTCCAGCGCGCGCCGTTCATCGACCGTCATACGCTCGGCCGAGAGCCTGGCGCAGATCGCTTCGAGCTCCGCCATCGCCTCGAACATCGAATGCAGATAAGCCTCGGTGACATTGGTCACGACGGCACTGCGGTTCGGCTCGCGCGCAATCAATCCCATGGCACCCAGCTCACGCAGAGCCTCGCGCACCGGCGTACGCGAAACGTCGAAACGAGCCGCAAGCGACACCTCGTCCAGCTTCGCGCCCGGCAGGAGTTCACCCGTAACGATCATGTCGGCAATCGACCGCACCATCTGTTCGACGGTGGTTCCGGTACGGATCACTTCTCTGCGCCTGGGCTGCTTCACGATACGAATCTGCTCACATCAACACTCTGCATACAGATGACGTTCGAGACTGGATAAGTCAAATCGGGCGGCGAAGATATTGTTAAATTTTCACTTTCTGATGCCCGAGATACCTCGGATAACTCGACTTTGTGCGAACTATGCAGTCACAATGAACAATAAATATCTATTGATTACTTTTTATGCAAGAATTCGATCAATCTGTATGCACTTTGCAACGTGCAAATCTTGCGGTAACGGATAAACTATAAAAAACAACAGATTAATTTCTGGCACATACATTGCATGCACTTTTCTGTACCCGTTCACAACCGGCCCAGCGCCGCAAGGAGCATTTCCGATGACCAAACTCCTTTCCATGAACCGCCGCAATTTCCTCCAGGCTTCCGCTGCCGGTGCGCTTGCCGGCGCCATGCCGGGCCTGATCGCCTCCTCCGCCGCAGCCCAAACCGCGCTGACCGTCGGCTTCATCTATGTCGGCCCCAAGGACGACTACGGCTACAACCAGGCGCATGCCGAAGGTGCGGCTGTCATCAAGGCGATGCCTGGTGTGACGCTGGTCGAAGAAGAGAACGTGCCGGAGACCGTCGACGTCCAGAAGACCATGGAATCCATGATCAACCTGGATGGCGCGACCCTGCTCTTTCCGACCTCCTTCGGCTACTTCGACCCACACATGCTGGCCGTGGCCGCCAAACATCCCGACATCCAGTTCCGCCACTGCGGCGGCCTCTGGCAGGAAGGCAAGAACCCGGCCAATACGGGCTCCTATTTCGGCTATATCTTCCAGGGCCAGTATCTGAACGGCATTGCCGCCGGCCATGCGACGAAGAGCAAGAAGATCGGCTTCGTCGCCGCAAAGCCGATCCCGCAGGTTCTGCAGAATATCAACGCCTTCCTGCTTGGCGCGCGCGCAGTCGATCCTGGTATCACCTGCCAGGTGATCTTCACCGGCGAATGGTCGCTCGCCGTCAAGGAGGCCGAAGCCACCAATGCGCTGGTCGACCAGGGCGCCGACGTCATCACCTGCCACGTCGACAGCCCCAAAGTGGTCGTCGAGACGGCTGCCGGCCGCGGCGCCTTCGTCTGCGGCTATCACGCCAACCAGAGCCCGCTTGCTCCCGAAAAATACCTCACCGGCGCCGAATGGGCCTGGGGCAACGTCTACGGCGACTTCGTCAAGAAGGCGCAGGCCGGCGAAAAGCTCGGCAACTTCGTGCGTGGCGGCCTCAAGGACGGCTTCGTAAAGATGAGCGCGCTCGGCCCCGGTGTGTCCGCCGAGGGCCGCAAGGCCTTTGAGGCCACGCAGGCCGACATGATGAAGGGCGGCTTCTCGGTCTTCAAGGGACCGTTGAAGGACAACAAGGGCGACACCGTCGTGGCTGCCGACAAGAGCTACGCCGAAGACGCGATCGAGCTCGAAAGCATGAATTATCTGGTCGAGGGCGTTGTCGGGTCCACGGCGTAAACCGCGAAGGGAGAAGCGCCATGACCATCGAGGCCAATGATCCCGCAATAGTCATCGCGGAAAAACCGGCTTCCCTGCGCCCCGTCCTCGAATGGATCGCACGGCGGGCCGAGCCTGTTGTCATCGGCCTCGCGGCCATTCTGATCGGTCTTGCGCTCTTCTCCCTCTTCATTCTGGCGGTCGGCAAGTCGCCGGCCACCCTCTTCCAACTGATGTATACCGGCGGCTTCGGCAGCTGGTTTTCGGTGCAAAACAGCTTAAGTCGTGCCGCACCCCTTCTCCTGACGGCACTCTGCGTCGCCCTGCCCGCCCGTCTCGGCCTCGTCATCATCGGCGGGGAAGGAGCGGTCGTGCTGGGCGGCGTTGCTGCCGCAGCCATGGCTCTGCCGCTCGCCGGCACTGCGCCTGTCTTCCTCACGCTCATTCTGATGGCGATCGCTGCCATGGTGGTCGGCGGCATCTGGATCGGCCTTGCCGGTTTCCTGCGCCACTATCGCGGCGTCAACGAAACCATCTCGTCGCTGCTGCTCTCCTATATCGCCATTGCCCTGATGAACCAGTTCGTCGAAGGGCTGCTCCGCGATCCGGCAAGCCTCAACAAGCCGTCGACCAGGCCGTTGCCGGCGGAATATATGCTCGGCAATATTCCCGGCATGGACGTGCATTGGGGCCTGGTCATCGGCATCCTCGCCTGTGTGGTCTCCTGGATCGTGATCGAGGCCACGAGCTACGGTTTTGCCGCCCGCATCGCCGGCGGCAACGTGCGCGCCGCGCAGATCCAGGGACTGCCGGTCGGCAAGCTGATCGCCGGATTTACCGCGCTTGCCGGCAGTTTTGCCGGCCTGGCGGGCATGATCGAAGTGGCGGCGGTGCAGGGAAGTGCCAACGCCTCGCTTGCCGCCAGCTACGGTTATACCGGCATCCTCGTCGCCTTCCTCGCCAGGCACAATCCGCTGGCGATCATTCCGGTGGCGATCCTGCTCGGCGGCATCGACGCCTCGGGCGGCCTCATCCAGCGGCGCATGGGCCTGCCGGATGCGACGGTTCTGGTGCTGCAGGGCACGCTCTTCATCGTCATTCTGTTCTGCGAGACCTTCTACGGCCGCTTCAAGATCTTCAATCCCGACCTCTGGAAAAGGAGCCTCTGATGGAAGAGACAGGCATCGGCATCTGGGGCGTGCCGCTGGCGATCTTCGCAGGCGCCATCCGCGTTTCCACTCCCTTCATCTTCGTCAGCCTCGGCGAGACGATCACCGAACGCTCCGGCCGCATCAATCTCGGCCTGGAAGGCACGCTCGTCTTCGGCGCCATGACGGCCTATGCGGTGGCCGTCATGACCGGCTCGCCGACCCTCGGCGTGCTGGCCGCAATGGTGGCGGGCGCGATCTTCGGCCTCATCCACGGCTGGATCTGCAAGTTCCCGAAGGTCAACGACATCGCCATCGGCATCGCCATGATGCAGTTCGGTCTCGGCATGGCGTTTTTCCTCGGCAAATCCTTCATCCAGCCGGTGGCGCCGAAACTGCCCTCGATCCCGCTCGGCGGCTGGTCGAGCACGCCGCAGGTCCAGGCGGCACTCAATATCAACGTGCTGTTTTTCATCGGCGCGGCACTTACCCTCTTCCTGTTCTGGGCCTTCAAGAACACCCGCATCGGTCTGATCCTGCGCGTCGTCGGCGACAGCACCGACGCGGCCCGCGCCATGGGCATCCACCCGGACCGGGTTCGCTTGCTGGCGACGGCAGTGGGCGGTTCGCTGGCGGCAATCGGCGGCGCCTATCTCTCGCTCTACTATCCGGGCTCATGGAACGAAGGCATCTCGTCGGGCCAGGGCCTGATGGCGGTGGCCCTGGTCATCTTCGCCCGCTGGAACCCGATCGGCTGCTTTCTGGCTGCCCTGCTTTTCGGCGGTGCCGGCGCGCTCGGCCCGGCGCTGCAATCGGTCGGCGTCACACAAGGCTACTACCTTTTTTACGCCGCGCCTTACGTGCTCACCCTCGTCATCCTGATCGCCACCTCTTCGCCCACCCGCTCGCTCGCCGGTGCGCCGGGTGCGCTGTCGCTCACGAAATAACGGAGCATTCCGATGAACGGACTTGGCGGTCTCAACAAATCCGAACACGGCGTCGGTATCGGCCTGGTACAGCTCCAGCTGCCGGTGACTGTCACCAAAGCGGACCTGGCAAAACAGACGCAGGTGATCGCCGATCTGGTGGCCAAGGCGCGGCGCAACCAGCCGGGCATGGACCTCGTCGTCTTTCCCGAATACGCGCTGCACGGCCTTTCCATGGACATCAATCCGGAGATCATGTGCACGCTCGACGGGCCGGAGGTCGCGGCTTTCAAGCAGGCCTGCAGGGACAACCGGATCTGGGGCTGCTTCTCGATCATGGAGCTCAATCCCGGCGGCATGCCCTATAATTCCGGCATCGTCATCGACGACCAGGGCGAGTTGAAGCTCTATTACCGCAAGATGCATCCCTGGATCCCCGTCGAGCCCTGGGAGCCCGGCGACCTTGGCATCCCTGTCATCGAAGGCCCCGGGGGCGCCAAGCTCGCGCTGATCATCTGCCATGACGGCATGTTCCCGGAGATGGCGCGCGAATGCGCCTATAAGGGCGCCGAAATCATGATCCGCACGGCCGGCTACACGGCGCCCATCCGCGACGCCTGGCGCTTCACCAACCAGGCCAACGCCTTCTGCAATCTGATGGTCACGGCCAACGTTTGCATGTGCGGCTCGGACGGCACGTTCGATTCCATGGGCGAAGGCATGATCTGCAATTTCGACGGCACGATCATCGCCCACGGCACCTCCGGCCGCGTCAACGAGATCATCACCGCCGAGGTGCGCCCTGACCTGGTGCGCGAGGCCCGGCTCGGCTGGGGGGTGGAGAACAATATCTACCAGTTCGGCCATCGCGGCTATGTCGCTGTCGCCGGCGGCGCCCAGGATGCGCCCTACACCTACATGCACGACCTTGTCGCCGGCAAATACCACCTGCCATGGGAAGACGAGGTAAAGGTCAAGGACGGCACGTCCTGCGGATTTGACAAGCCGATGCGCCGCTACGGCGAACCCCTCAAACCAGCCGCCGAATAGGAGAGAGAATGATGGACGCGATGGCCGAAACCAACGGGCATTTTATCGACGCCGATCCGTATCCCTGGCCCTATAACGGCGCTCTGCGGCCTGATAACACCGCCCTCATCATCATCGACATGCAGACGGATTTCTGCGGCAAGGGCGGCTATGTCGACCATATGGGCTATGACCTGTCGCTGGTGCAGGCGCCGATCGAACCGATCAAACGTGTTTTGGCCGCCATGCGGGCCAAGGGCTACCACATCATCCACACCCGCGAGGGCCATCGTCCCGACCTCGCCGATCTGCCGGCCAACAAACGCTGGCGCTCGCAGCGCATCGGCGCCGGCATCGGCGATCCCGGCCCCTGCGGCCGTATCCTGACGCGGGGCGAACCCGGCTGGGACATCATTCCCGAACTCTACCCGATCGAAGGCGAGACGATCATCGACAAGCCCGGCAAGGGTTCGTTCTGCGCCACCGACCTGGAACTCATCCTCAACCAGAAGCGCATCGAGAACATTATCCTCACCGGAATCACCACCGATGTCTGCGTCTCGACGACGATGCGCGAGGCAAACGACCGCGGCTACGAGTGCCTGCTGCTGGAAGACTGCTGTGGTGCGACCGACTACGGAAACCACCTCGCCGCCATCAAGATGGTGAAGATGCAGGGCGGCGTCTTCGGCTCAGTCTCCAATTCCGCGGCTCTAGTCGAGGCGCTACCCTGATGCCGTCATTGCGTGCCCATGTCTTTCGCGTGCCAGCCGACGGCCCCGATGACGTTTCCGGCGTCGAGGCGCTCTTTGCCAACGGCCTTCAGGCGAACAACATCGTCGCCGTTCTCGGCAAGACGGAAGGCAACGGCTGCGTCAATGATTTTACCCGCGGTTATGCCACCCGCAGCTTCGAGACATTGTTCAGTAGATATGGCGTCGACGGCGTCTCGATCATCATGTCCGGCGGCACCGAGGGTGCGCTCTCGCCGCATTGGACGGTTTTTGCGCGTGAAACCGTAGAAACCTCGGGCGAACGGGCGCTTGCCATTGGTGTGTCGCGTACCCCCGCGCTGCCCCCCGAACATCTCGGGCGCCGGGAACAGATCCTGCTCGTTGCCGAAGGCGTGAAGTCCGCGATGAGGGATGCCGGCATCGATGATCCCGCCGATGCCCATTTCGTGCAGATCAAGTGTCCGCTGCTCACCTCGCGCCGGATTGCCGAGGCCGAGGCAGCAGGCAGGAAGGTCGCAACCCACGACACGCTGAAATCCATGGGCCTCTCGCGCGGCGCTTCGGCTCTCGGCGTCGCCGTGGCACTCGGCGAGATAGATGCGACATCGATCAACGATGCCGACATCTGCACACGTTTCGATCTCTTTTCCCGCTGCGCCTCAACCTCGTCCGGGGTCGAACTCACCGATCACGAAATCATCGTCCTCGGCATGAGCGCAAAATGGTCCGGTCCGCTGTCGATCGACCACGCGGTCATGCGGGATGCGATCGACGCGCATTCCGTCAGGAAAGCCCGCGAACGCCTGCCGGAAAACAGCCGGCTGGCGGCGGTTCTCGCCAAGGCCGAGCCGGACCCGTCCGGCAGGATCGGCGGCAGGCGCCACACGATGCTCGATGACTCGGATATTGCAGGCACCCGCCATGCCCGTGCCTTCGTCGGCGGCGTTCTCGCCGGCATCTTCGGCATTACCGATCTCTATGTGTCCGGCGGCGCCGAACACCAGGGTCCGCCCGGCGGCGGTCCCGTCGCCATCATCGTCGAAAAGGAGCAATGAAGTGAGCACAGTCCGCGACACGCCCCTTCCGCAAGCCGGCAAGGCCGTCGGCATCGATACGCTCGGCATGGCCATGCGCTTCGGCTCGTTCACCGCGCTCGACAACGTTTCGATCGCCGTTCCGGCCGGCTCTTTTCACGCGCTTCTCGGCGAAAACGGCGCTGGCAAGTCGACGCTCGTCAAATGCATCATGGGCTTCTATCACGCCACGTCAGGCTCGCTGTCGGTCGATGGCCGCGAGGTGGCGGTCGCCTCACCCAAGGATGCCGCGGCCTATGGGCTCGGCATGGTCTACCAGCATTTCACACTGGTTCCCTCTCTGACCGGCGCGGAAAACCTGGTCATCAGCCGCACCGAAGTACCCGCGGTGATCAACTGGGCCAGGGAACGCAAGGATCTGGCGGGTTTCATGGAGCGCATGCCGTTCAAGATCCCGCTCGACAGGCCGGTGAGCGAGCTTGCGGCCGGCGAAAAGCAGAAGCTCGAAATCGTCAAGCAGCTCTATCTCGGCCGCTCCTTCCTGGTGCTCGACGAGCCGACCTCGGTGCTGACGCCGGCCGAAGCCGGTGAGATGCTCGGCATCGTGCGCGGGATGACCGAGCGCGGCGAGCTCACCGTGCTGATGATTTCCCACAAGTTCCACGAGGTGACGAAGTTCGCTGATGCCGTCTCGATCCTGCGGCGCGGCAAGCTGGTCGGCACCGGCAAGGTCGGCGAGCTCTCCACCGCCGAGATGGCGGCGATGATGATCGGCGACGTCAAGCTCGCCGAGCTCGACAGCCGTCTGCCGGTGGCGGAAGCGGCCAAATCCGTGCTCACTGTAAGCCAGGTGAAAGCTCCGGATCGCTCCGGCCTGAAGACGATCGAGATTGATACGCTTACGGTCCGCGCCGGCGAGATCGTCGGCATCGCCGGCATATCGGGTAACGGCCAGAAGGAGCTGACGGAAATCCTGGCCGGCCAGCGCCCGACCGATAGCGGCGAGGTCATGGTCAATGGCGAGACTTACGGCGCCACCCGTGGGGAAACCCGCAAGAACAAGGTGCGTTTCATCCCCGAAGAGCCGTTGCAGAATGCCTGCGCACCCAAGATGACCGTGAGCGAGAACCTTGCGTTCCGCACCTTCGACTTGAAGCTGGACGGCAAGGACGCGATCTGGCTGAACAAGGGCAGCATGAAGAAGCGTGCCTCGGCGCTGATCTCCGACTTCAAGGTCAAGACGGCCTCTTCCTCCTCACCGATCGCAGCGCTTTCGGGCGGTAACGTGCAGCGGGCGGTGCTCGCCCGCGAACTGACGGGCGAGGTCGATCTGCTGATCGTCTCGAACCCTTGTTTCGGCCTCGATTTCTCGGCCGTTGCCGAAATCCGCGCCCGCATCATGAAAGCACGCAATTTAGGTGCCGCCGTGCTGCTGCTTTCCGAAGACCTCGACGAACTGCTCGAGATGTCCGACCGCATCATGGTCATTTCGGAAGGCAGGCTGGTTTACGAGACACCGGCGCGCTCGGCCGATATCGGCGTGATCGGCGCCCACATGGCGGGGCATCATTGATGATGGGGATCAAGGCAGAACCCTTCGCCTTTCCGGTGAAGCACGATGAGCTCGCCCTCATCGTCATCGACATGCAGCGCGATTTCGCCGAGCCGGGCGGCTTCGGTGCCAGCCTCGGCAATGATGTCAGCCGCATCACCAGGATCGTGCCCGATGTCAAACGCCTGATCCAGGGCTTCCGCAATGCCGGCCTGCCTGTGATCCATACGATGGAGTGCCACCGGCCTGATCTCTCCGACTTGCCGCCGGCCAAACGCGACCGCGGCAATCCTTCGCTCAGGATCGGCGACGAGGGCCCGATGGGCCGCATCCTGATCTCGGGCGAACCCGGCACGGCAATTCTTCCGGAACTGGCTCCCGTGAAGGGCGAGGTCGTCATCGAAAAACCCGGCAAGGGCGCCTTCTATGCGACCGAGCTCGGCACCGTGCTGCAGCAGAAGGGCATCAAGCAGCTCGTCTTTGCCGGTGTCACCACCGAAGTCTGCGTGCAAACGACGATGCGCGAAGCAAACGACCGCGGCTATGAATGTCTTCTCGCCGAGGAGGCAACGGAAAGCTATTTCCCCGAATTCAAAGCCGCAGCCATTGCCATGATCCGTGCCCAGGGCGCGATCGTCGGCTGGACCGCCCATGTCGACGACATTCTGGAAAGCATCGCCCATGCCTGAAACGACCCGCGAACGCCTGACGTCAGGCGGCTGGAAGGAGCTGGAATTCGGCCCTTTCCGCGATGCTGTCACCATTCACTGGATCCGCCCCTTCGAAGGCGATCAGCCAGGCGTGGCGCTGTTGAAATATGAGCCCGGCGCCTCTGTTCCCCGCCATCGCCACGAGGGGCTCGAGACCATCCTGGTGCTCGATGGCGTTCAATCCGACGAGACGGGCGATTATGCCAGCGGCAGTTACATCGTCAACGCGCCGGGCAGCGAACACTCGGTCTGGAGCGAGACCGGCTGTATCGTGCTCATCCAGTGGGACCGGCCCGTGAAAATACTCGAAGAGGAGATTGCCTGAACCCGGCACCCGCCTTGGAGATCGGCCCGACGATCCATAAGGACATGAACGTCACAGCAGCATCGAGGCTCCGCGATCGATATAGGTATCCAGGAATTGCTCGAGCCGGGGGTTTCTCGGTCGCTTGAAGACGTCCTGCGGCGGACCGGTGAACAGCACCTTGCCGTGATCGAGAAAGACGATCTGCTGGCCGACCGTTGCGGCAAATCCGATCTCGTGGGAGACGACGACCATCGTCATGCCCTCGGCGGCGAGATCGCGCATGACGTTCAGCACTTCGCCGGTCAGCTCTGGATCGAGTGACGAGGTCGGCTCGTCAAAGAGCATGATCTTTGGGTTGAGGGCAAGCGCCCGGGCGATGGCAACGCGCTGCTGTTGCCCTCCCGAAAGCTGCGACGGATAGTGCCCTGCCCTGCCCTCAAGGCCGACCTTGACGAGCTGGGCCATTGCCCGCTCTTCCGCATCCTTGCGGCTCATCTTGTGAACCGTCTTCAGCGCCTCGCTGACATTGCCGAGCGCCGTCATATGCGGCCAGAGATTGAACTGCTGAAAAACCATGCCGATCTGTGATCGGATCCGCCGGTTCACCGCCGCCGGCACCCGCTCACGGACGCCCTTGGCGTTTTCCGCAAAGCCAAGCACCTCGCCATTGACTGTAATCGTCCCCTTGGTCGATTCCCCGAGAAAGGCCATACAGCGCAGCAGCGTACTCTTGCCGGAACCCGACGGGCCAATGACGCAGGAAACCTGCCCCTGAACGATATCGAGGTCGATGCCGTGCAGCACGGTGGAGCCGCCGAACGTCTTGACGAGATTTTTGACTGCGATCGCAGGAACGCTCATATGTTGAAAAACCTGAATCTGGTGAGTTTCGTTTCGGCGAGATGACCGAGCCAACCGGTGATTTCGACCAAGGCCCAATAGAACAGCGCGAGCACAAAGAGCGCCTCGACGAAAGCATATTGCTGCGAGCCGATGGCGCTCAGTGTCGCCGTCAACTCCGGCACGGTAATGATGGACAGCACGGCCGTCTCCTTCATCAGGATGATCGTCATGTTGATCGACGGCGGCAACACCAGCATGGTCATCTCCGGCAGCAATATGCGTCGGATGATCTGTCCTTGTGTCAGGCCAACGCATATCCCGGCTTCGATATGTCCCTTCGGGACCGCAGCAAAGCCCGAGCGGAATATCTCACTGAAATAAGCCGCGCCGTAGATGGAAAGGCCGATGACGCCTGCCGGGATCGGATCGAGCGATAATCCGACGAATGGCCCGCCGTAGTAGACGAGGAATATCTGAATCAGGAACGGCGTGCCGCGGAGCACCGCGATGACAATGCCGAACGCCTTGTCCAGGATCACCCCGCCAAAACGTCTGGCAACGGCGACAAGGAAGCCGAGCACGGCAGCGGCCGGGGTGGTGATGATCCAGATGACGATGGTGACCCATGCACCGCTGAGGATTTCCGGCAAGTTGCTGAAGATCACATTGATGTCGAAGGTCATCGCGGCACTCCTGGCAGGGAGCGTTCGATCAGGCCGCCCGCAAGGGCAACGATCCAATTGATGACGAGATAGATCAGCCCGGCGGAAGCGAAAATCTCGAGCGGCAGGAAGGTGCTGCCGGCAAGGTCCTGGGCCATGCGCGTCAACTCGATGACCCCGACGACCGAGACCAGCGAAGACGCCTTCAGGATAAGGATCGCTTCGTTGACGAGCGCCGGAAAGGTCAGGCGCAGGGCGATCGGCGCCTTGATGCGGCGGAAGATCTGAACGGGTGTCATGCCGACCATTTCGGCAGATTCGACAAGGCCCGTCGGAACACTGGAAAATCCGCCGCGCAGATTTTCAGCCTGATAGGCCGCAGTACACAGCGAAAGACCAATGATGGCCGCAACGATGCTCGGCACGTTGATGCCGATCGCCGGCAGCAGGTTATAGATCAGCAGCAGTTGCACCAGCAGCGGCACGCCACGAAAGAAACTGATGAAAATCCGCGCCTGCAGCGCGAAGAGCCGTTGCCGCGAAAGCAGCATGGCGGAAACAATGATGGCGATCGCAAAGCCGATCAGGATAGAAACCACGCTGATCGTCACCGTGTAGATCGCGGCTTGCAGAAGCAGTTCGAAAAGCTTGATGGGCATGGGCGGTGTTTGCCTGGGCGCTGCGGCCGTGAACTCTGATGCCACGGCAGATTGCGCCCCGACCACTGGCGGGGCGCGTTCGTTTCACCGGCAGCTAATCAGAATGCCGGGTCCTTGACAGCATCAGGCGTATCAAAAGATGCACCGAACCACTTCTTCTGCAGCTCAGCCATGCGTCCATCTGCCTTGATCTTGAGCATTGCGGCATCAATCGCATCCATCAGTGGGGCGTGATCGGCATTCTTGAGACCGATGAAGCCGAAATAGGACTTCTTGCCGAATGGCGGCTGGACGACTTCGAATGTGCCCTTTCGCTGGCTGGCGACGAAGGCGATATTCGGCAGCGAGTTGGCAACGCCGGCAATGCGCCCGGCTGCGAGATCGGCATAGGATTCGGTAAAGGCCGGATATTCGCGCACATCGACCTTGGTCGGCAGCGTGTCGGAGAATTCCTTCAACTGGTCGAGCTGAGCAGTTGCCTTGCCGACGCCGATCTTCTTGCCGGCAATATCTTCCGGCTTGCTGATGGTCGTATCGCCGGCCTTCTTCAGAATGGCAATCGTCGCTTCGGCGATCGGCGGCGTGAAGCGATAGCGCTCCAAGCGCTTCTTGGTGATCGTCGCAGGGCCTGCGACGACATCGAACTTGCCGGCCTCGAGCGCCGGGAAGACACCGTCCCAGGGAAGCGCCACCCACTCGATCTTGACGCCGAGTTCCTTGCCGATCTCGGCAAAGAGGTCGACGTTCAGGCCTGTGTGTTCACCGGCGTCGATATAGTCGAACGGTGCGAAAGCCGTTTCGGTGCCAACCTTGAGGGTGCCGGCTGCCTTGACGGCTGCCAGCGTGTCGGCTGCATGGGCGGAAACGGCTGCTCCGAGCAGGAACGCAGCGCCGACCAGACCCTTCAGCAGTGAATGTGCCTTCATGATCATCTCTCCAATTTTTATTCCCCCGGCGGGGGAGTTTTGTTCCCGACTTCGATTTTCCTCGGCACGGATTTCTATGCTCCGCTTTTGACTATACAAATAGATATAGGCTGGCCTAGAGTGTCAATGTAAAAGACGAGGAACGCAAAATTTGTGCCGGATGGCGTCGATCTCGCTGGCGTGCTGTTCCGCATTTGTGATCGCTGACGCCGGATGAGGTGCGGACTTGGTGTCGATTTACCAGCGTATTTTCACGGATATCGAGACGAAGATCATCAGCGGTGATTGGCGGCCCGGCGACCGCATTCCCGTCGAGCACGAGCTGGTGGCCGAATATCGGTGTTCGCGCATGACGGTCAGCAAGGCGCTGTCGGCGCTGGCCGAACGCGGCATGATCGTGAGGCGGCGCAAGACCGGTTCGTTTGTCGCATCGCCCCAGATCGACCGCACCGTGATGGATATTCAGGATATCAGCACCGAAGCAGAACTGGCCGGGCACGAACACCGCTTCGAAATCCTCGCCCGCACGGTCGAGCGCCTTGGAGAGGCGGAGGCGCAGCAGCTGTCGGAGCCTGCCGATGCAGAAGTCCTTAGACTTCAATGCCTGCATATCGTCGACGGCAGACCGAATGCCATCGAGCGGCGAATCATCATGCTCGATGCCGTGCCACGGGCGAGAGAAGAGAGCTTCGCCTCGATCCCGCCCGGCAAATGGCTGCTTGAGCAGGTGCCCTGGTCCAAGGCCAAACATGTCATTCGTGCCGTCTCGGCCGATACCGTGACGGCCCGGATCCTGCAGACGGAGAGGGGCGAGGCTTGCCTTAGCCTGATCCGCCAGACCTGGCAGAACGGGCGCACGGTGACATATGTCGAGATTACCCATCCAGGCGATCGCTTCCAGTTCGCAGGGACGTTTCACCCGACGGCAAATTGAGTTGGCGCAAATCACGAGAGGCTCCGCAAGTGACCCATGAGCGCTTCAAGACGATCCCGCTGAAGGGCTTGCAGGCCTTCGAGGCGGTGGGGCGCTGCGGCGGCGTGACGGCCGCGGCACTGGAACTCAACGTATCGCCGGGAGCAATCAGCCAGCAGGTTCACAAAATCGAAAGCTTCCTTGGCGTTTCGCTTCTGGAACGTAGCGGACGAACCGTCGAGCTGACTGCCTGGGGCCGGCTCTACCACCAGGAGATATCGAAGGGATTTGAGCAATTCGCCCTCGCCGGGCAACTGCTGGAAAAGGCCCGCAATGAGACAGCATTGGTTCTCAGTGCGCTTTCCTCCGTCGTCAACAAATGGATCGGCAGGCGCATCTTCGACTGGCAAGCGCTTCATCCCGACGTGCAGGTGAGGATCATCGGACGCGACAGAGAGCCCCGCATCGGCTTCGACGATATCGATTTCCGCGTGAGCTACGGGTCGGACGTGCTGCAGCACGAACATTATACCGAACTGTTTCGCGATTGGGTGGTGCCTGCCTGTTCGCCGGCGCTGATGCAGGATCGCGCGCATGCGGCTTGCGATCTCTTCAAACAGCCCCTCCTCCATGTCGAGTGGGAACGGCACTTCACGCCTTACCCGAGCTGGGCGGAGTTTGCCGCCAAGGCCGGTGTCTCCTTCGACGCGTCAACGCCAGGCCTTTCCTTCACCCTGTCGAGCAGCGCTATTGACGCGGCTGTCAACAAGCGCGGCGTCGTTCTCGCGCAGATGTCGATGATATCAGATGAGCTCGATGCGCAAACGCTCGTCATTCCCGTCGACCTGCGCATCGCACTGCGCGAAAGCTATTTTCTCGCCTGGGATCGGGCGGCCTTGCAGAAGCCCCACGGGCGCGAATTCCGCGATTGGCTCATTGCTGTTTCCCGTCAGCAGGCCCTGGCGTCCGCGCCGATACTTTAGAAAAACTAAAACGGAACCCAGCTGAGCGATATTGATGAAAATTTGCGCCTGGCGATAATTTGCGCAGTCGCCCTCCACCGTTGGCGGCGTGGCCGACATAGCAGGAGAGCTCGATGGCGCGAACTGACAAGATGAAACTCGGGACTTTCGTCTATACGTTCGGCTTTCATCCTGCGTCCTGGCTGCATCCGGCAAGCGACGTCAATGGCGCCAACGACTTCGCTCATCTGCTCGATGTCGCCAAACGATCCGAAGCGGCCAAGTTCGATTTCATGTTCATGGCGGATTCTCCTGCCGCCGCCGTCGGCGATCCGAAGGCGCTTGCCCGCATTCCGACCAAGATGAACCGTTTCGAACCGCTCTCGCTGCTTTCGGCTCTGGCAGTCACCACCAACGATGTCGGCCTCGTGGCGACGGTGTCGACGAGTTACTACGAGCCATACAATGTCGCGCGCCTGTTCGCTTCGATCGACCATTTGAGCAAGGGGCGCGTCTGCTGGAACGTCGTCACCTCCGATCACGACGAAACCGGCTACAACTTCAATCGCGAGGGGCTCGACCCGCATGCACTGCGTTACGAGCGCGGCAACGAATTCGTCGATGTCGTGTTCGGCCTCTGGGACAGCTTCGAGGAAGGCGCACTGCTTCTCGACCGTGAAAACGGTGTCTACTATGACAAGGACAAGCACCACACGCTCAATCACAAGGGCAAGCACTTCCAGGTTCGCGGGCCGCTCAACATCGCGCGGACGCCCCAGGGCCGCCCGGTCATTGCCCAGGCGGGCGGTTCGGAACCCGGAATGGACATGGCGGCGCGCACGGCCGAGATCGTCTTCAGCCTCGCATCGAATATCGACCGGAACCGGGCCTTTTACGAAAACGTCAAACGCCGGATGCCCGCCCATGGGCGCGATCCCGACGACCTGAAAATCATGCCGGGCATCGTCATCAACGTCGGTGAAACCGAAGCCGAGGCAAAGGCGAAGGTGGACTATCTGATCGACAAGATGCATCCGGATGTCGGCCGGCTGATGCTCTCCGAATTTCTGGAAGCGGACCTGCGCGATGTCGCTCTCGACAAGCCCTTCCCCATGGATCGGCTGCCGGCGGCGCCGAAGGGATCACGCGCCTTGTTCGACGAGCTGGTCGATTTCGTCAGAAGCGGCCGCACCGTCGGCGAACTTATCCGGCACTATGCCGAGAAGCATACCGGAAATGGCATGACGGGGACGCCGGCCCAGATTGCCGACTTCATGGAGGAATGGTTCGAGACACGCGCCGCCGACGGCTTCATCCTGATGTTCCCGACCTTGCCCTCCAGCCTCGACGACTTCGTGCGGCTGGTCCTGCCCGAGCTTCGACGTCGCGGGCTGTTCCGCGAGGAATATGAGGGCAAGACCTTGCGCGAAAACCTGGGTCTTTCAATGCCGGCAAACCCTTTTGCCAAAACGAAAGAGTCAGCCCGATGAGTGCCGAGGCTTTGATCAGCGAAGCGGACTTCAAGCTTTCGATGCGTCATCTGGCGGGTGCCGTCAGCGTGATCACGGTCGGCGACGGGCAACACCGCACCGGCTTCACGGCAACGTCGGTCTCCTCGCTTTCGGCGGAGTTGCCGTCCGTCATCGTCAGCGTCAACCGAGCATCTTCCTCATGGCCGGCGTTGCAGCGGTACGGCTGCTTCTGCGTTAACGTGCTCGCCGCCGACCAGCAGCAGGTGGCGCAATCCTTTGCCGGCCTTGATGGGCGAAAGGGCGCCGAACGCTACGGCAATGCGGGATGGTATCGCCTCAAGACCGGCGCGGCCGCCCTTGAAAACGCCCTGACGGTGCTGGACTGCAAACTCGAAACCGCATTCCACTATCATTCCCACGCCATTTTGGTCGGACATGTCTGCGCGATCGAAATCCGGCAGGACATAGGGCCGCTGCTTTACTGGCGCGGCGGCTTTCATGAAATTCCGGCGGAGGTTGATCGCAGCGACCTAACGAAGGCGCTCGGACAATAGCCCTATCGAGGCGACATCCGCATTGGCAAAGGCAAGTCTGAGGTAACGCTCCTGGCCTTCGCCGAAATAAGCGCCGGGCAAACAGACGACGCCGGATTCCTTGGCGAGTTTTTCGGCAACCTCTGAAGCCGATCGATCGGCGTAGGGATGGCGGACAAACGCAAAATAGGCGCCGATCGCTCCGATCTCCCAATCCGGCAGCCCGGAAAAGACCAACTTCAACGCATCCGCCCGGCGGGCGATCTCGAGCCGGTTGCCAGCCCGCCAATCGGCGAGCGCCGGGATCGCCGATGCAACGGCGATCTGAGGCGAACGCGGTGCGCAGATCTGCATATTGTCCATCACCTTGGCGATCTCGGCGACGAGTTTGGGCCCTGCCGTGATTGCACCCAGTCGATGACCGGGAATGCAGAAGGATTTCGAGAAGCTGTAGAGAAGGACGAGCGTCTCCTCCCAATCCGCCTCGGACAGAAGAGAGTGCGGCCGCCCATATCCTTCGCCAAGGAAATCGCGATAGGTTTCATCGATAACCAGCCAGGCGCCATATTTCCTGCAGAGAACAAAAAACTCATGAAGCAGGCTCGGCGGATACACGGCTCCGGTGGGATTATTGGGTGTCACGACGGCAAGCATCTTCGCGCCCGCTGCAAGGGCTGCCTCGGCCGAAGCCGGACCGGGAAGAAATCCTGCGGCCGGGTCACAATCGACCAATCGGCGCCCGATCCCAAGCATCGACAGCGTCGTGTCGTAATTGAAATAGAAGGGATTGGTCAGCGCCACCGTATCGCCCGCGCCCGCAAGCGCGATCGCCGTACACATGAACGCCTGATTGCAGCCGGCGGTAATGTGGATATTGCCGGCGGAAAGGTCGGCGCCGTAAAGCTCGGCAAGATGAGCCGCGTAGGCCTTGCGCAAGAAAGATTCGCCCTCGATCGGCCCGTATCCCGTCATGGCCTGCTGCCCGGCCGCCTCGGCAAGAAGCCGCAGCATCTCCGGATGCGCGGGATAACCAGGCACAGCTTGCGACAGATCGATGAGCGGCCCTTTTTCTCCTTTGTATTCGCGGCTCCAGGCGACGACGGAAGGAATGGGCGGGGCGGAAAGGCGGGCAACAAGCGAATTGGGTTTTGCAGCGATCATATCGATTTCTCTTTGACACCGATTGCTACAACGATACCAATTGCTTTCTCAACCTCTTTGTCGAGTGATATAGAGCTGAAGCGGAGACGCATGCGCATGGTGTGGGACAAAACGCGGCTCGAACAGCTGCGCACAGAATTTGCAGACGCCAATGGCGGCGAGATATTCGACGAAAAGTTTCGCAAAGTGGCGGAGAAGATTATCTCCAAGAACGGTACGAGACTGGCGCCCTATGCCGGAATACCGACCTTCCTCAGCGCCCCTTACATGCAGGTCGCTGCCGATGATCCTGACTTCGGCAATCTCCAGGTTGCAATCACCGGGGTCCCCATGGATCTTGGCGTCACCAATCGTCCGGGCTCGCGTTTCGGACCGAGAGCGCTTCGCGCCATCGAAAGGATCGGCCCTTATAATCACGTCCTCGCCACGGCGCCGGTCTTCGATCTTCGGGTCGCCGATATCGGTGACGTAGCGTTCCAAAGCCGTTACCGGCTGGAGCTCAGCCACGACGACATCGAAAAACGCATCGGCCAGATCGTCGATGCCGGCGTTGCCCCGCTTTCCGTCGGCGGCGATCATTCCATCAGCCATCCGATTTTGAAGGCCATCGGTCGGCAGCAGCCGGTCGGCCTCATTCATATCGATGCCCATTGCGATACAAGCGGCGCCTTCGATCAGACGAAGTTTCATCATGGCGGGCCGTTCCGCAATGCGGTGCTGGACGGCGTGCTCGATCCGACAAGGACGATCCAGATTGGCATCCGTGGTTCGGCGGAATATTTGTGGGAATTCTCCTATGCGTCGGGAATGACCGTGATCCACGCAGAGGATATCAACGGAATGGGGATTGCGGCCGTCATTGCCAAAGCAAAATCCGTCGTCGGCGACGGCCCGACCTATCTTTCCTTCGACGTCGACAGCCTCGATCCGAGCTTTGCGCCCGGCACGGGCACGCCCGAGGTCGGTGGATTGACTACACGTGAAGTCCTTGAGCTGATACGCGGGCTGAAAGGGATCAACTTAGTGGGCGGTGACGTCGTCGAAGTTGCCCCGCAATATGACGCAACGACCAACACGGCGCACGCCGCAGCACAGGTGCTCTTTGAGATCCTGAGCCTCATGGTGTTCAGTCCGTCGATCGGCAAACGCTGAGACCGACCTCTCGGTCATCTCTGGCAATTGGCCGGATGGGCCAAGACCATGTCGTTCGCGCAAAACCGCCGCACAGTTTTGCGCGACATGCTTTAACCAACGCCCCTCAAAAATTCTTCGGTCTCGATGAGTTCGAGCTGCACGGAAAACCGATCGTGCAGAAGTTCCAGTGACGCGTCATGCGTATCGTCGGCGCCGCTGCAGACGGCATCCTTCAGCACGATGACACGATAGCCGAGATCGATCGCGCCGAGCGTCGTGGCAAGCACGCAAACATCCGTTTCACCGCCTGAGATAACCAGCGTATCGACCCGTTCCGACTGAAGGAGCGTATGAAGGCGACCATCGATCCAAGGGGAGTAGGTGCGTTTGTCGAAATACCTTGCCGGCGGAACCAACGCCGCCAGCGATGAAGCCAGATCGATCAAGTCGCGCGGAAGATGCTCGCCCGTCATCATCCACCATTTCCGGTAATAGTCCCGCCATTTCCCCGGCATGTCGTCCGCACGCTCGGGTGGCAGGAAGCGAGTAAATATCGTTCGCGACGGGTGCCGCCCCGCCAACTCTTCGATCTGGGGGGAGACCCGCGCCATCCAGGGGACGTGCCACGGTGTGTCTTCGGCAAACATCCGCTGCACGTCGACGCAAAGGTGCCGCCACTCGCCGACCTCGCCCATCAGATCCTCCATCCGCTCTTCGGGGCGTCAACTGTCGCACGGGGCGAAAGTTCCCCTGACCAGCGGAAGATCAGAAGTCCCTTACGCGACGGCGCCTGGAGCAATCGTCAACAATCCGGCGGTGCTCCCAGCTTTCCGGAAGCAGTCAAGTTCGTGCAGAGGAACCGGTTTGGAGAAGAAGTAGCCTTGGAGGTCGGTGCAGCCAAGGGCGGCCAGAAAGTCGCGTTGATATTCGGTTTCGACCCCTTCAGCCGTCGTCGAGATACCGAGATTGCGGCTGAGCGCGACGATGGCGCCGATGATTGCCGCCCCGTTTGCTTTCGTGCCGAGCTGCGAGACGAATGAACGATCGATCTTGATGCGGTCGATATCGAAACGCACCAGGTGGCTGAGGCATGAATAGCCGGTTCCGAAATCATCCAGCGAAACCTGAACACCCCGACTGCGCAGTGACTTCAGCACCGTATAAACGTCCGAATTATCCTCGATGAGCGAGGATTCGGTAAGCTCGAGCTCGAGCCGGGACGGCTGCAGGCCGCTCTCCTCAAGAACGGCGAAGACTTCCTCGGCGAAATGTGGCCTTCTCAGCTGGGCAGGAGACACGTTGACCGCAACGAACGTGTCTTCCGGCCATTCGCAGGCGGCTCTGCAGGCTTCGCGCAGGACCCAGAAACCGAGAGCGTCGATGAGCCCGCCCTCCTCGGCGACAGGGATGAAGCTGGCAGGCGTCAACAGTCCGCGCTGACTGTGACGCCAGCGCACGAGTGCCTCCGCGCCCGACGCCGCGTATCCTGCCTCAGCGCGATGGACCGTTTGGTAATAGACCTCGAGCGATCCGAAGCCCGGCCCGTTTACAATCGGATCGGATTGCGGACCGTCAGCGTCTGAGGCGGTGCCTTTGGCCAGAACTTCGCGCAATTCGTTCTTGAGAATGTCGCGCGCATTCCTGCCGCCGTCCATGGACGGTGAATAAAGACGCCACTGGCCTCTGCCGCCCATCTTTGCCTCGTACAGCGCGACGTCGGCGTAGCGCATGATGTCATCGGCATTCCGCCCGGCGTCCGGCACGACGGTCACGCCGATGGAGCCGCCGACGCGCGCGACCGCCTCGCCCCTTAAAAGCGGGAAGGGCTTGCCAAGTTCGGCAACGATCGCTTCGCATATTGCCGGCAACACGTGGTCATGATCTTTGATGTCCCGGAGAAGCAGGGCGAATTCGTCGCCTCCAAGCCGGGCCAGCGTGTCGCCCGGACGAAGCAAGGAGCGGATCCGCTCCGCGGCCATCCTGATGAGTTCATCGCCGGCGGCGTGGCCGAATGTGTCGTTCACGGCTTTGAAGCGGTCGAGGTCGAGAAGTGCCACTGCCGAGCGCTCGGTCGAATTCTGCGTCTCGGCCAGGCACTCGTCGAACCTCATCGCAAACAAAGCGCGGTTGGGAAGATCGGTCAGCACATCATGCAGGGCAAGCTGCCGTGCATGCAGCTCGCTTTTCCTCAACTCGCCGAGACTGCTTCGCAGGCGCACCAGCAAGACCGAGAACAGGATCGCGATCACCAAGGCGGCAACTGAAAGCGCCGGCATCAATCGGCCGATCACCCTCGAACCTGGAAGATCGGGCCGCCATACGATGAAGCCGATCGGTTCGCCGTTTGCCGTGGCGTCGATCTGGAACGCAACCTCGTTTTCGTCTGCATCGGCCGTGCGCGCGAAGCGGGCGCCGTTAAGGCCCTGTTCCCGGCTCAATTCATCCAACGCCGCACCATCGATAAATCGCACGACGATCAGGAATTGCCGCATCGGCTGCTGCTGTCCCCCGGCAACCTCGTTAATGGCGACGGCGCCCACGATCGTCGGCCGGCCCTCCAGCCGCATCAGGTTGGCCAAAGCACGGTTGGAACGGGCGGCGCTTGCAAGGCGGGCTTCCATTGAGGACGGCGTTCGTTCGTTCAAAGCCGTGCTTCGCCTGACCCCAAGACGGGCATCCTTAAGGAGAGGCAAAAAGAGAGGCTTCATCCAGCGGTATCGCTTCTCCGTTTGAGCGTCCGCCAGCATGAGCAGTTGAGCCTTGCCATCGACGACAAAGGCCTGATCGTAGCCGAAGGCAGACATCGCCGTCTGGCTGATCGCACTCCCGGCTGCCGCCGTCAAAACGGCATCGAGGCTGGAGGAGCCTTCGGTCGCCAGGGCGGCAGGATAAACACGTGCGAGGTAACCATTGCCGAACTGCCCGATAACATGTGCGACTTGATCGACCTGTTCCCGCAGGCGGGCATTCACAAGCTGGCGCTGTCGATCAAGGGCGGCAGCGTCGCTCTCGGTTCCTGCCCAGAGCGCCGATAGCACGACGAGTCCGATCGCTCCAAGCCCGCTGACGGCAATCAGAAACAGAATTCTTCCCGAAGCGATCCAGGATTGCTGAAACGTGTTGGAGCTGGAAGGAAGAACGATGTGCAAGCGTAGACCCCTGAACACCACGACATGGGCGCATTCGTCGACGCTAACAAAGAAGCGTTCACGTAGAATTAAAGGCTGCGGCGCACTATGGGCGAGATTGAATACGCCCAAGGAGTTCCCGACGATGTTGCGCATATCCATTCAGACTATACTGCGCGGAGCGCTGATGGCGGGCGGGATGGGTATCCTACTGGCTGCGACCTCGCCGCTCGAGGTGGCCGCGCAAGATCGCACTCCCATGAGAGTTGCCGTCGAAGGTGCGTTTCCACCCTTCAACTATCTCGATGCAAATAACAAGCTTCAGGGATTCGATATCGATATCGCTAACGCCCTCTGCGAGGTCGGCAAGTTCGAATGCCAATTCATCATCGAGAAGTGGGACGACATAATTCCCAATCTCGTTGCGGAAAAATACGACGCGATCATCTCATCCATGTCGATGAGCCTTGAGCGGCGTCAAAAGGTTGCCTTCTCGGAGAAATACTACAACAGCCCTTCCGTGTTCATCGCTCGGAAGGATTCGCCGATCAGCGATGTCAGCCCCGCTGGCCTCAGCGGCAAGATCCTCGGGGTGACGTCGTCGACGGCGCAGGAATCCTACGCCAACCATGTCTATCCGAAGATGAAAAAGAAGGTCTTCCGGTCTTCGCCTGAATTGTACAAGGGCTTATCGGACGGCAGCGTCGATATCATCCTGGAGGACAAACTTGCCATCTACGACTGGATCGCCAACACGAAGGCGGGAACCTGCTGCGAGTTCAAAGGGCCGGATCTGGTCGACGTCATATACTTCGGCGAAGGTGCCGGGATCGCGCTCCGCCTGGATGACAAGGAGCGTCTGACGCGCCTGAACGAAGCGCTGAAGAGCATCAAGGCGGACGGGACCTACGATATGATCAATGCAAAATATTTCCCGTTCAGCATCCAGTAGTTCGCCGGCCAATTTTCGACAACGCGGGATGGCCGGGTTTTCGCCCGGCCATCCCTATCAAGTCCTGTGTTACGCAACCCCGGACGCAAAACCGCTGCGCACTTTTGCTGGAATTGCTCTAGGTCGCATCGCTATGCGGCTTTCGCCACCTCGCCGTGCGGATCGAGGACATATTTCGTCGCCGCTCCCTGGTCGAAGCTCTCATATCCATTGGCGGCATCGTCGAGCGGGATGACCTTGGCGTTGACGATATCGGCAATTGGCAGTCGGTCGTGGAGGATCGCCTGCATGAGCTGACGATTATATTTGATCACCGGAGTCTGGCCGGTGTGGAAGGACTGTGCCTTGGCCCATCCGAGGCCGAAACGAAGCGAAAGATTGCCATGTTTGGCGGCGTTATCGACGGCGCCCGGATCCTCGGTAACGTAGAGGCCGGGAATACCGATCGAACCTGCGGCACGGGTAATCTCCATCATCTGATTGAGCACGATCGCCGGCTGTTCCCCGCCCGAGTGGCCGCGTGCCTCGAAGCCGACCGCATCGATGGCGCTGTCCACTTCGTTGCTGCCGACGACCTGCGCGATCATATCGCCAAGACGGTCGCTCTTCGACAGGTCGATCGGTTCGAAACCAACCTTCGCCGCATGCGCCAGGCGGTCCTTGTTGAAATCACCGATCATCACGACTGCAGCGCCGAGAATGCGAGCTGAAGCCGCAGCCGCAAGGCCGACCGGGCCGGCGCCGGCGACATAGACGGTCGAGCCGACCCCAACGCCTGCACGCACTGCGCCATGGAAGCCGGTGGGCAGAATGTCGGAGAGCATGGTGAGATCGCGGATCTTCGCCATCGCCTTGTCCCGATCAGGGATTTTCAGCAGGTTGAAATCTGCGTAGGGAATGGTGACGTAGCGTGCCTGTCCGCCGATCCAGCCGCCCATGTCGACATAACCGTAAGCGCCGCCGGCGCGGGCCGGGTTTACCGTCAGGCAGACACCGGTATCCTGAGACTTGCAGCAGCGGCAACGGCCGCAGGCGACATTGAAGGGCACCGAGACGATATCGCCGATGTCGAGCATCTCGACGTCGATGCCTTTCTCGATGATCTCGCCAGTGATTTCATGACCGAGGACCAGGCCCGGCATCGCTGTCGTGCGGCCGCGGACCATGTGCTGATCGGAGCCGCAGATATTGGTCGAGATCACCTTCAGGATGACGCCGTGTTCGATGCGGCGGCCGTCGGGCGCTTCCAGCTTCGGATCGTCGATGTCGCGGACTTCGACCTTGCCCGGCCGGAGATAGACGACGCCTCTATTTTTGCTCATGGATTCCTCCCACTTTGTTTGAATGCCTCGATCTGCAACCGATGCAGTCGATGGCAACCTTCCCTCCGGCCTGCCTCCTCTGCAGCCCGGTGTTCACAATACGAGGATACCGCCGCACCGGGCGATATTTGGATTTGGCAAAAGGGACAGATTGAATGGAGAAGAGGAGCAAACGCCATGGCTTTCGCCCTTCGTTCCGCTCGTGATCGTCTGCCTGCAATCCGTCGATTTGTTGTGACAAGAGCTGGTTTCCGGCTCCAGAATCTCCTTTCGATCCATCTCGATATCTTTCCGGATGTCTGTCCGGCGATTTCCTTGAGGATGTCAGTTCTTCTACCGCTGCGGGGAGGCCGGCGCGTCAGGCCGGCTTCCCAATGGTCCATTTCGCCAGTTTGCGAGGTAGCGCCTTGAACACCCCAAACAAACCACGCTTGACGCAAAACAGCGATCAAAAAAACGACATGGGCGCGACCCAAAGACGACAGTCGGCAAAGTCGCAATAGCTCGCTGCGCAGGGGAAATAATTGATCCCGCGAATGCGGCGGTTTTCCAGATCGCCCGGGAAGATTTGATTGCGGCCTGCGTTGAGGATGAGAGGTTTACGCGCGATGCGGCCGGCGGCTGCGGTTGACGTCGATGGCTGTGTGCCAGAGCACGGCGCCAAGGATGATCGCACCGCCGAAAAAGGTCGCAACGGGCGGCTGCTCGGAAAACAACAACCAGACCCAGAAGGGTGTGAGCACGATTTCCATCGTGCCGATCAGCGCCGCCTCCGCCGGCGGCATTCGCTTCGCTCCGGCAAGGAAGAGCACCAGCGCGAGAGAGAAATTGGTCGCGCCGAAAGCAGCAAGGACGATCCAGTTGTGGAGGTCGAGCGAGCCGACCGAACCGAACGGAGCAAAGATAGCCAGCGTCAGGAAGGCGCTGACCACGGTCGGCGGCAGGCTCGGCACATCAGGACTGACGCGCGGAATGATGATGACGAGCGCGAAGGACGCCGTCATGCCGAGCGCCAGCAGGTCGCCCCAACCGGTACCGCCGCCGATCGACGAGGCGACGATGACCGCAACGCCGAGGAGCGAGATGCCGCCTGCAATCAGCGTCCGCCTGGAGACCCTCTCCCGGAGGATGACCCAGCCGAGCAACGCTGCGATGAAAGGCGCGGTCGCATAGATCATCGTCACATTGGCGACGGTGGTCATGTAGAGCGCCCCGATGAAGCATACCTGACTGAAGGTCTGGCATGCGATCATAGCAAGACCGGACGGATGGAAGACGGATCGCCATTGCTGCCGTGACATGCCCCCTTCGAGGAAAAAGCAGGGGATCAGCAGAAACAGGCCGCCGAACAACGACCGCCACGCGATCGCCGTCCATACGTCGGTCGTCAGGAGCCGCGAATAGACGCCGCTCGCGCTCCAGGCAAGCGTCGCGGCAATGATGAGAAGCACACCCTTCTCGTGCTCGCTGCCTGCGAGGCGTCTGGCCGGATTTTCAATGGTCACGCAGATATTCTCAAAGAAGGAAGTCGAACGCGGCTCCTTTTTGCACCAGGAATTGACATCGGACAAACGAATAGTAGAGATGACTACCATCGATTTTTTCTATGGCTATTCCGATGCACGAGCCGATTGAGAGCGACCTGCTGAGAACCTTCCTGGTCGTTGCCGAGACATCCAATTTCTCCGCCGCCGCGCAGCGCATCGGGCGGACGCAGTCGGCCGTCAGCACCCAGATTAAGAGGCTCGAGCAGACGATCGGCGAAACGCTTTTCGATCGCGGCGCCCGCGGCGTGCTGCTCACGCGCCCGGGCATCCAACTCGTGCCCTACGCCCGCAGGATCATCGACCTCTTGAACGAGGCGGCTGCGACGATTCGCAGCAAGCCGCTGGATGGACCGGTACGCATCGGAATTCCCGAGGAATACAGCCAGACGGTGCTGCCGGCGGCCCTTGCGGCTTTCGCCGTCCGCCACCCGGCCGTCGAGGTCACTGTGTCCTGCGACTACACGGTCCGCAACCTGGCCGCCCTCGAGCGGGACGAGCTCGATCTGGCCGTCGTTTTTGACTGGAGCGACGAGACCAAAGGCGAGGTCATCTGCATTGATCCCACGGTCTGGGTCACATCGATGGTCCATCGGCTGCACGATATCGATCCCCTGCCGATTGCGATCTATCGCAATTCCACCTGGTGCCGCGATTTTGCGCTCCGGTCGCTGGAGCAGACCGGCCGCAACTACCGGATCGCCTTTATCGCCGATACGGGCTCGGGGTTGAAGAATGCCGTCATCGCCGGTCTTGCCGTCACCACGCTTTCCCGCAGCAACATCCCGCCCGGCTGCCGGGAACTCACCGCCGAAGATGGTTTCCCGCCGGTCGATTCCTCCAAGGTCGTGCTGCGCCGAAGCACCTATCGTTCCAGCGAAGCCGTCCGGGAACTAGCTGAAATGATACGGGACGCGTTCCAGCCTATCCCAGCACCTGCGATGACGTGATGCGGCGGCGCAAGCGGCGGCGGGTCTCGGACGGGCTCTCCGAAAAATTCGCCCTATAGCTTCTCGCAAAGGCTGAGGCCGAGTTGAAGCCGGTCGCCGCCGCGATGTCGGCGAAGGAGGCCGTCGTCTCGATCACCTTGCGGCGGGCCGCATTCAAGCGCAGCGCGAGATAATGCACATGCGGCGGCGCGCCGATACTCTGCTGGAAGAGATCCTGCAGATGCCGGGCGCTGATGCCCACCCTGCGGGCGAGCCGCGTGAGAATCAGAGGCTGCTCGATATGCTCCTCCATTAGTCGCACCGCTTGCGCAACACGGGGATCGTGCATGCGCAGTCCGGCCGAGGCTGCGGAAAGAGGCTCATCGGTATGGAAGGACGGCTGCTCGTAACGGAATAGCCGGCTGACCTCGAGCGCCAGCGAATAGCCTTGCCGTTGCCGGATCACCTCCAGCATCAGGTCGACGGTCGGAAGCGAACCCGAGGTCGTCAGGCGCTTGCCGTCGATGACGAAGCGATCCTTGACGGCCTGTACCTCAGGATAGGTCAGCGCAAAATCCTCATAGTCTTCCCAGTGGACGGTGGCCTGCAACCCGTCGAGCAGGCTGGCTTCGGCCAGCAGCCATGTGCCGGACTCGATGCCGGCAATCACCGTGCGATAGCGGGCAGCCTGGGAGAGCTGCATCTTCAGCGCCGGGGTCGCGCTGCGCCGCCAGTTGTAACTGGCCAGCACAAACAGCGGCGCATCCTCGGTCGTCGCCTTGAAAGCGCCTCGCGCGGGCACGGCGATATTGCTGGTGGTCAGGACCGGCGCTCCGTCCGGCGTCAGCAGCCGCCAGCGATAGAGCTCGCTGCCGGAAATGCGGTTGGCGCCGCGCAACGGCTCGATGACCGAGGCGATCAGGATCAGGTTCGCATCCGGCAGGACGAGAAGGTCGATATCGAGCCGTTCCGTCGATCGCTGCAGCAAGATCACCTCCCTTGAGTTCCGATAATGTATCAATTACTTCCGAGATTGCAACGCATCGCCGTCCATCCTGTCGCGTAATGCGGACAAGACGAGGGAGAACAAAAACATGCCTCTTGCGATGAACCGCGATGTTTTCATCACCTGTGCCGTCACCGGCGCCGGGGATACGGTTTCCAGATCCACCCACGTGCCGATCACTCCCAAGCAGATCGCCGATTCCGCCATTGACGCGGCAAAGGCCGGTGCTGCGGTCGTTCACTGCCATGTCCGCGACCCGGAAACGGGTGCTGCCAGCCGCCGCAACGATCTCTACAGGGAGGTCACCGACCGTATCCGCTCGGCCGATGTCGACGTCGTCCTCAATCTCACCGCCGGCATGGGCGGGGACCTGATCTTCGGGGATGTCGAAACCCCTCTTCCCCTCAATCCCAAGGGCACGGATATGGCGGGCGCCACCGAGCGCGTCAGCCATGTCGCCGAATGCCTGCCTGAGATCTGCACGCTCGACTGCGGCACGATGAACTTCAACCTCGGCGACTATGTCATGACCAACACGCCGGCCATGCTGCGGGCCATGGCGAAGAAGATGACCGATCTTGGCGTGCGCCCGGAGATCGAGGCCTTCGATACCGGCCACCTCTGGTTTGCCAAGCAGCTTGCCGAGGAAGGCCTGATCGAAGACCCGGTGCTGATCCAGCTCTGCATGGGCATTCCATGGGGTGCGCCCGACGATCTCAACACTTTCATGGCGATGGTCAACAACGTGCCCGCGAGTTGGACCTTCTCGGCCTTTTCGATCGGCCGCAACGCCATGGCCTATCCGGCGGCAGCCGTTCTCGCCGGCGGCAACGTGCGCGTCGGCCTGGAGGACAATCTCTTTGTCGGCAAGGGCCAGCTCGCCACCAATGCTGAGCTCGTCGAAAAGGCCGTGCAGGTGGTCGAGGGCATGGGTGCCCGGATCATCGGTCCGGAAGACGTTCGCAAGAAACTCAAACTGACGAAGCGCTGAGGACGGCATGACTGGGATCAACAAGGCGGCTTGTATCGGCGGCGGCGTCATTGGCGGCGGATGGATCGCGCGTTTTCTGCTGGCCGGCATCGACGTCAACGTATTCGATCCGCATCCGGAAGCGAGCCGCATTGTCGGCGAAGTGCTCGCCAACGCCGAAAAAGCCTATGCCATGCTGACCGGAACACCCCTGCCGCCGCGCGGTAGGCTGACCTTCTGCACGACGCTCGAGGAAGCCGTCGCCGGCGCCGACTGGATTCAGGAAAGCGTGCCGGAAAGGCTCGACCTCAAGCGCGGCGTCCTGACTGAGATCGATGCTGTGGCGCGCCCGGACGCCCTGATCGGCTCTTCCACGTCAGGCCTGCTGCCGACCGATCTGCAGCGCGACATGAAGCATCCCCAGCGCCTCTTCGTCGCTCACCCCTATAATCCCGTCTATCTGCTGCCGCTCGTCGAAATCGTCGGTGGCGAAAAAACCTCGGCGGCGACCATCCAGGCGGCGATGGAAAGACTGGCGCCGATCGGCATGAAGGGCGTCCACATCGCCAAGGAGATCGAGGCCTTCGTCGGCGACCGGCTGCTCGAAGCGCTCTGGCGCGAGGCCTTGTGGCTCATCCACGACGATATCTGCACCGTCGAGACGCTTGATGACGTCATCCGCTACTCTTTCGGTCTGCGCTGGGCGCAGATGGGCCTGTTCCAGACCTACCGCATTGCCGGCGGCGAGGCCGGCATGCGCCACTTCCTCGCCCAGTTCGGTCCATGCCTCGCCTGGCCCTGGACCAAGCTCACCGATGTCGTCGATCTCGATGATGCGCTGATCGAAAAGATCGGCCGGCAATCCGATGAACAGGCGGCCGGCCTGTCAATCCGCGAGCTCGAACGTATCCGCGACGAAAACCTCGTCGGCATCCTGCAGGCCCTCAAGGGCGGCGATGGCGGCAAGGGCTGGGGCGCCGGCAAGCTGTTGAAGGACTTCGAGCAATCGCTCTGGGCGCAAGGCGGCGGCGCGACCACATCTTTCGACCCGTCGAAGCCGCTGAGGCTCGTCGAGACGAAGGTCGGTCCCGCCTGGGTCGACTATAACGGCCATATGACCGAGCACCGCTACCTGCAGGTTTTCGGGGATACCTCAGATGCATTGCTGCGCCTCATCGGCGTTGATCTTGCGTATGTCGAGACAGGGCGGAGCTATTACACAGTGGAAACCCACATCCGCCATCTCGGCGAGGCGAAGCTTGGCCAGACTATCCATTCGACCTGCCAGATCCTTGGTGTCGACGAGAAGCGGCTGCATGTCTTCCACACCCTGTATGACACGGGGGCGGGCGAGGTTCTCGCAACCGCCGAGCACATGTTGCTGCATGTCGACAGCAAGGCCGGCAAGGCCACGCCGGCGCCGGCCGTCATTCTCGACAAGGTCAAGGCGATTGTCGAAGCGCATGCGAATTTGGTCGCGCCTGAAGGCGTCGGTCGTCACGTCGGCCAGAAGCGGTAGGAGGATCGGCATGGATTTCGGACTGAGCGAAGAACAGGAAATGATCGTCGAGACGGTCCGCGCCTTCGTGGAAACCGAGATCTATCCACATGAGAACGAGGTCGAGCGCAGCGGTATCGTCCCGCCGGAGCTTGGAGACGAGATCCGGCGCAAATGCATCGATCTCGGCTTCTATGCCTGCAATTTTCCGGAAGAGGTCGGCGGCGCCGGCCTCGACCATGTCACCTTCACGCTGGTCGAGCGGGAGCTCGGACGCGGCTCCCTGGGACTGACCGTTTTCTTCGGTCGGCCCTCCGGCATCCTCATGGCATGCGAGGGTGAGCAGCGCGAGCGCTATCTCCTGCCTGCGGTGCGGGGTGAGAAGATCGATGCGCTTGCGATTACCGAGCCGGACGCCGGTTCGGATATGCGCGGCATGAAATGCGCCGCCCGCCGCGACGGCAGCGCCGGCAGCGACTTCGTGCTGAACGGCACGAAACATTTCATTTCGCATGCCGATGTCGCCGATTTCGTCATCGTCTTTGCCGCGACGGGCGAGGAGGAGACACCGAAGGGCATCAAGAAGAAGATCACCGCCTTCTTCGTGGATCGCGGCACGCCGGGCTTCGAAATCCTCAAAGGCTACGATTCCGTTTCGCATCGCGGCTACCATAACTGCACCCTCAGCTTCGAAGATTGCCGCATTCCCGCAAGCCAGGTGCTGGGCGAAGTGCACCGCGGCTTCGATATCGCCAACCAATGGCTCTACGGCACGCGGTTGACAGTTGCCGCTACCTGCGTCGGCCGGGCGCGGCGCGTCTTCGACCTGGCTCTGCCCTATGCCGCCGAGCGCAAGCAGTTCGGCAAGCCGATCGGCGCCAATCAGGGCGTGTCGTTCAAGCTCGCCGACATGATCACCGAGATCGACGCGGCCGACTGGCTGACCCTTGCCGCCGCCTGGCAGGTCGATGCCGGCCGCCCCGCAGACCGGCAGATCGCCTCGGCTAAGCTCTACGCGTCGGAAATGCTGGCCCGCGTGACTGACGAAGCGATCCAGATCTTTGGCGGCATGGGACTGATGGACGACCTGCCGCTCGCCCGCTTCTGGCGCGACGCGCGCGTCGAGCGCATCTGGGACGGCACCTCTGAAATCCAGCGGCATATCATCAGCCGCGACCTGCTTAGACCCTTGGGAGCATGAGCCGATGACGCCTCGCTCGCTCGACCGCCTGCTCAGACCGCAAACGATCGCCGTCTTCGGCGGCCGCGAGGCGCGTAGGGTGATTGAGCAGTGCGACCGTATGGGTTTTGCCGGCGAGATCTGGCCAGTCCATCCGAAGCTTGACGAGGTTCTCGGGCGGCCTTGCTATCGCTCCGTCTCCGACCTGCCTTCGGCGCCGGACGCCGCCTTCGTCGGCGTCAACAGGACGCTGACCGTCGAAATCATCCGCAGCCTCGCTGAGGCCGGTGCCAGCGGGGCGGTCTGTTATGCATCGGGCTTCAGCGAGGCGACGAGTGAACTCGGCGACGGCGCCGAACTGCAGCAGGCCCTTTTGGCGGCTGCCGGCGACATGCCGATCCTCGGGCCGAATTGCTACGGCTTCATCAACGGTCTCGACGGCGCGCTGCTGTGGCCTGATCAGCATGGGATGCAGCGTATCGAACGTGGCGTCGCGATCCTCACGCAGTCCTCCAATATCGCCATCAACCTGACCATGCAGACCCGCGGCCTGCCGATCGCCTATGTGGTCACCGCAGGCAATCAGGCGCAGACATCGCTTGCCGATGTCGCCTGCGCATTGATCGACGATCCGCGCGTCACGGCGCTCGGCCTTCATGTCGAGGGCTTCGGGGATCTCTCGGCGCTCGAACGCCTGGCCGCCCTTGCCCGGCGGTCGAGGAAGCCAGTGGTCGTGCTGAAGGTCGGCAGGTCCGAACAGGCAAAACGCGCGGCGGTGTCGCATACCGCCTCGCTTGCCGGCAGCGATGCCGTCGCCGATGCCGTGCTCACCCGCCTCGGCATCGGCCGTGTCCAGAACTTGCCGGGGCTCTTGGAAACCCTGAAGCTGCTGCATGTCGCCGGACCGCTCGCCAGCCATGCGATCTCGTCGATGAGCTGTTCCGGGGGCGAGGCATCGCTGATGGCGGATGCCGCCGTCGGTCGCAATGTGGAATTCCCGGCGCTGCAGCCGCAACAATTGCCCCAGCTGCGGCGGCTCCTCGGCGAGATGGTGACGCTTTCCAATCCGCTCGATTACCACACCTTCGTCTGGGGTGATCTCGCACGCCAGACCGAAGCCTTCAGCGCCATGTTCGACGGCGGCTATGCCCTCAATCTCGTTGTCCTCGACTTCCCCCGCAGTGACCGCTGCGATGCGTCCGAATGGGCGATGACGGCAGACGCGGTGATTGCGGCTGCTGTCGCAACCGGTGCGCTGGCCGGCCTTCTGGCAACCCTTCCGGAAAACATGCCGGAGCCGATCGCCGATCGGCTGATGGCAAATGGCATCATTGCCTTCTGCGGCATCGACGAAACCATCACGGCTGCGGAAGTCGCCGCCGGTATCGGCCAGGCGTGGGATCGCCCGCCTCCCCTGCCGCTGCTCGATGTGTCCTCTATCGATGGCGAGATCGAGACGCTGACGGAGGCCGATGCCAAGGCTGAGCTTGCCGCCTTCGGCCTTCCGGTTCCAAAGGGGCTGTTGGCCTCCTCTCCCGGGCAAGCGGCTGAGCAGGCCGAGCGGCTCGGTTTTCCCGTCGTGCTGAAAGCGCTCGGCATTGCCCACAAGACCGAGGCCGGGGCCGTCGCGCTCAACCTGGAGGATGTTGAAGCTGTGTCTAATGCGGCGGCGGCCATGCCGCCGAATGCCGGTTTTCTGGTCGAGAGGATGATCGATCCGCCGGTCGCCGAGCTCATTGTCGGCGCCATCCGCGACCCTGTCTTCGGATTGTCGCTCACGCTTGGAGCGGGCGGAATCTTCGTTGAATTGCTTGACGATTCCATCATCTTGCCCCTTCCGGCGACGAAAACCGACATCCACGCAGCGATTTCACGTCTCAAGCTGGCGAAATTGATCTATGGCTATCGTGGTCGGCCGAGAGGCGATCTCGAGGCCGCTGTCGGCGCTGTCTCAGCAGCGGCAGATTATGTCGTAAAGAACGCGGCATGCCTGGAGGAACTGGACATTAATCCATTGATGGTTCTTCCCGAAGGGCATGGCGTTATTGCAGTCGATGCTCTGATACGGCGGAGGAGGTAGCATAGGTTGAGCGATCCCATTCGCACACGACTTGACGACGGAGTGCTCGAAGTCGTCATCGACCGGCCGAAGGCGAATGCCATCGACCTTGCGACCAGCCGTGCCCTGGGCTTGATCTTCCAAGATTTCCGCGACGATCCGGCGCTGCGCGTCGCCATCGTTACAGGCGCCGGCGAGAAGTTTTTCTGTGCCGGATGGGATCTCAAGGCGGCGGCATCAGGCGATGCGGTCGACGGAGATTACGGTGTGGGCGGCTTCGGCGGGCTGCAGGAACTGCGCGACCTCAACAAGCCGGTCATTTGTGCGGTGAACGGTATCTGTTGCGGCGGTGGACTGGAGATCGCGCTGTCGACCGACCTGATCATCGCCGCCGAGCATGCGAGTTTCGCCCTGCCGGAAATCCGCTCGGGCACGGTTGCCGATGCGGCCTCGATCAAGCTGCCGAAACGCATACCCTATCACATCGCCATGGACATGCTTTTGACGGGACGCTGGCTCGACGTTCAGGAGGCGCATCGCTGGGGTTTCGTCAACGAGATCCTATCGGCCGATCGGCTGATGGAAAGAGCCTGGGAGCTTGCCCGGCTGCTCGCGAGCGGTCCGACGCTCGTTTATGCGGCCATCAAGGAAATCGTCCGCGAGGCGGAGGGTTCGACGTTCCAGACTGCCATGAACAAGATCACCAAGCGGCAGTTTGCGACGGTCGACAGGCTCTATTCGAGCGAGGACCAATTGGAAGGCGCACGGGCTTTCGCCGAGAAGCGAAGCCCTATTTGGAAAGGAAAATAACCAGGCGGCAGCAACCGCACTGTTTTCCCGCATGATGCGGGCACCGGAGGGGGAGAGGAAACCGCCTGCGGACCAGCCCGGAAGTTCTGTCAACGCACCATAAAGAAGGAACTGGGGAATGAACGACTACACCAAATATCTCGCAAGCCGTGTCACCGCCGGCGGGCTCAGCCGCCGCGAATTCATGGGACGCGCCATGGCGGCCGGCATCACACTTGCCGTCGCCGACAAGCTCTTCACCGAAAGTGCCGAAGCCGCCGAACCGAAGCGCGGCGGCCACCTGAAGCTCGGCCTTGAAGGCGGTGCAGCCACCGATTCGAAGGACCCGGCGAAGTTCTTGTCGCAGGTCATGTTCTGCATCGGCCGCTGCTGGGGCGACATGCTGGTCGAATCCGATCCGCTGACGGGTGCCGCCGTGCCCTCACTCGCCGAATCCTGGGAGCCCTCGAAGGATGCTGTCACCTGGACCTTCAAGATCCGCAAGGGGGTCAAGTTCCACGATGGCAAGGAACTGACGATCGACGACGTCGTTGCGACGCTGAAACGTCACACCGATGCGAAGTCGGAATCCGGCGCGCTCGGTGTTCTCGGCTCGATCAAGGAGATCAAGGCCGACGGCGGCAATCTCGTGCTGACGCTCAGCGAAGGCAATGCCGACATGCCGCTGCTGCTGTCCGACTACCATCTGGTCATCCAGCCGAACGGCGGCGCCGACGATCCTCTCGCCTCGATCGGCACCGGCCCCTATAAGATGACGAGCTTCGAGCCCGGCGTCCGCGCCACCTTCGAAAAGAACAAGGACGACTGGCGCACCGACCGCGGTTATGTCGATTCGATCGAGATCATCGGCATGAATGATGCCACCGCCCGCATCGCGGCCCTGTCGTCCGGCCAGGTGCACTACATCAACCGCGTCGACCCGAAGACCGTCAATCTGCTGAAGCGCGCCCCGAACGTCGAGATTCTCTCGACCGCCGGCCGCGGCCACTACGTCTTCATCATGCATTGCGACAAGGCGCCGTTCGACAACAACGACCTGCGCCTCGCCCTCAAATACGCCATGGACCGCGAGACCATGGTGGAGAAGATCCTCGGCGGTTACGGCAAGGTCGGCAACGACTTCCCGATCAATAGCACCTATGCACTGTTTCCGGAGGGCATCGAGCAGCGCGTTTACGATCCTGACAAGGCTGCCTTCCACTACAAGAAATCGGGCCATAGCGGCTCGGTGCTCCTGCGTACCTCCGAAGTCGCCTTCCCCGGTGGTGTCGATGCGGCCGTCCTCTATCAGGAAAGCTGCAAGAAGGCCGGCATCGAGATCGAGGTCAAGCGCGAACCGGGCGACGGCTACTGGACCAATGTCTGGAACGTCCAGCCCTTCTCGACCTCCTACTGGGGTGGCCGTCCGACCCAGGACCAGATGTATTCCACCGCCTATCTCTCGACGGCGGACTGGAACGACACCAAGTTCAAGCGTCCTGACTTCGACAAGCTGCTGCTGGAGGCCCGCTCCGAACTTGATGAAGCCAAGCGCAAGGACATGTATCGCACCATGGCGATGACGGTGCGCGACGAGGGCGGGGTGATCCTGCCGATGTTCAACGACTTCGTGAACGCCTCCACCAAGCAGGTGAAGGGTTATGTCCACGACATCGGCAACGACATGTCGAACGGCTACGTCGCGACCCGCGTCTGGCTGGACGCCTGAGGGCATGGGGGCGTTTGCCCCTCCGATCTCCAACGAAGCCTGGACCGTGGGACGAAAACCCGCGGTCCTCCCGACGTTTTAGCGCGAGGTCCTCGCCATGACCAATCCTGCCCCAAGCATCTTGCCCGGCCTCGGGTTCCGGCAGCGTTTTCCGCTGCTTGCCCTTATCCTCGAGCGCTTCGTGCTCAGCATCGTCCTGCTCTTTGCCGTTTCCATCGTGATCTTCGGCGGTCTGGAAGCCCTTCCCGGCGATTTTGCCACCACCTATCTCGGCCAGTCGGCGACACCGCAGGCTGTTGCCAATATTCGCCAGGATCTCGGGCTGAACCGCCCGATAACCACGCGCTACGTCGAGTGGCTCGGCAACGCCGTCCAGGGTGACTTCGGCACCTCCTGGGCCAGCAAGAATTCGGTGAGCGAACAGATCGGCAAGCGCCTTGGCAATTCGCTCTTCCTGGCGGGTTTCGCAGCCGTGATATCGGTGCCGCTCGCCGTTGGCCTCGGCATGCTGTCGGTGCATTTCCGCAACCGCCTGCCGGATAAGATCATCAACGTCATCTCACTTGCGGCGATCTCGCTGCCGGAATTCTTTGTCGGCTACCTGCTGATCCTGTTCTTCGCGGTGAAATTCGGCGTGGCCACCTTTCCAGCGACGGTCTATGACAGCATGGGTTTCGTCGAGCGGTTGAAGGCAATCGCGCTGCCGACGGCGACCCTCGTGCTCGTCGTGCTCGCGCATATGATGCGGATGACGCGGGCCGCAATCCTTTCCGTCATGTCGTCGGCCTATATGGAGACCGCGGAGCTGAAAGGCCTTAGCGCCTTCCGCTCGATCGTCAAGCATGCCGCCCCCAATGCGCTCGCGCCGATCATCAACGTCATCGCATTGACGCTTGCCTATCTCGTGGTCGGCGTCGTCGTCGTCGAAGTGGTCTTCGTCTATCCCGGCATGGGGCAGTACATGGTCGATGCGGTCACCGTGCGCGACATGCCGGTCGTGCAGGCCTGCGGCCTGATCTTCGCGGCCGTCTATATCTTCCTGAACATGACGGCCGATATTCTCGCGATTATCGCCAATCCTAGGCTGAGGCATCCGCGATGAGATTAAGAGATATTCCCATCACCGCCTGGGTCGGCATGGCCGGTATCGTCATCGCCTTCATCTTCGCAATCTTCGCACCATGGATCGCTCCTTATGGCGAGACCCAGGTCGTCGGCGACGTCTGGCAGATGCCGGATGATCAATATATCTTCGGCCTCGACAATCTCGGCCGCGACATCTTCTCGCGGCTGATCTACGGCGCACGCACGACGCTGGTGGTCGCGTCCGCCGCCACCGTCATCTCCTTCTCGCTCGGCATCATCCTGAGCTTCACCGCCGCCGTCTCGCGCGGCGTGGTCGACACCGTCCTCTCACGCTTCAACGATTTGATGATGTCGATCCCGACGCTGATCTTCGCACTGGTGGTACTGGCGGTGCTGCCGCAAAACATGGTCGTGCTGATCCTTGTCATGGCGATCCTCGATTCCACCCGCGTCTATCGTCTCGGTCGTGCCGTGGCGCTTGATGTCGCGGTGATGGAGTTCGTCGAGGCTGCGACGCTGCGCGGCGAAGGCAAGCTCTGGATCATCTTCCGCGAAATCCTGCCGAACACGCTGTCGCCGCTGCTTGCCGAATTCGGCCTGCGCTTCGCCTTCTCGATCCTGTTCCTCTCGACGCTTTCCTTCCTCGGCCTTGGCATTCAGCCGCCCGCGGCCGATTGGGGGGGCATGGTCAAGGACAACAAGGACGGCATCATCTTCGGTATCTCGGCAGCGCTGGTGCCGGGTACCGCGATCGCGACACTTGCCGTCTGCGTCAACCTCGTCGTCGACTGGCTCCTGAAACGCACATCCAGCCTCAAGGGAGGGCGCGGCGATGCCTGAGCTTCTTTCCGTTCGCAATCTGAAGATCGAAGCAACCAGCTATCCGCCGGGTGAACCGCCGAAGCGAGTGACGATCGTCGACGGCGTTTCCTTCGACCTGCAGAAGGGCAAGGTTCTCGGCTTGATCGGGGAATCGGGCGCCGGCAAGTCGACGATCGGCCTTTCCGCGCTGGCCTATGGCCGGGGCGGCGCCGAAATCACCGGCGGCGAGGTGCGGCTCGACGGCACCGATATCCTGGCGCTCGGCAAGAACGGCATCCGTAAAATTCGCGGCGCCCGGGTCTGCTATGTCGCGCAGTCGGCGGCGGCCGCCTTCAATCCGGCGCACAGGCTCGGCGATCAAGTGATCGAAGCGTCGGTCAAGCATGGCTTGATGAGCAAGGAGGAGGCGCGCAAACGGGCGCTTTATCTGTTCGGGGTTCTCGGCCTGCCCAATCCCGAAACCTTCGGCGAGCGCTTTCCCCACCAGGTCTCCGGCGGCCAGCTGCAGCGGGCGATGACCGCGATGGCGCTCTGCTCCAATCCCGAACTCATCGTCTTCGACGAGCCGACGACGGCGCTCGACGTCACCACGCAGATCGACGTGCTGGCGGCGATCAAGCATGCCATTGAGGAAACGCACACCGCCGCTCTCTACATCACTCATGACCTGGCCGTCGTCGCCCAGATTTCGGACGACATCATGGTCCTGCGTTATGGTAAGCAGGTAGAATATGGCAGTGTCCAGCAGATCATCGAGGCGCCGCGGGAGGATTATACCCGCGCTCTCGTCAATGTCAGGCAGGCCTATCGCGAGGAAGCGGCCGACCAGTCTGCAGCACTTCTCAGTGTGGAAAATATCAGTGCCGAATATTCCAACGGTTTCAGAGTGCTGCATGATATCACGCTGCACGTGCCGAAGGGGCAGACGCTCGCGGTCGTCGGCGAATCCGGTTCCGGAAAATCCACCTTGGCACGCGTCATCACCGGCATGTTGCCGCCGAGCAGCGGGCGTATCGTCTTTGATGGCAAGCCGCTGATGCCGGATCTCAAGAGCCGGCCGAACGACGACCTGAGGCGCATCCAGTTGATTTACCAGATGGCCGATACGGCGATGAACCCGCGCCAGACGGTCCGCGACATCATCGGCCGCCCGCTGACCTTCTATTATGGCCTGAGAGGTGCTGAGAAGACCGCCCGGGTGAAGGAACTGCTCGATCAGATCGAGATGGGTAAGGGCTTCGTCGATCGCTACCCGGCCGAACTATCCGGCGGCCAGAAGCAACGCGTGGCGATCGCGAGAGCGCTTGCTGCCAAGCCCGAGCTCATCCTCTGCGACGAGCCGACCTCGGCGCTCGATCCACTGGTGGCGGAAGGTATCCTCAAACTGCTGCTGCGCCTGCAAGAAGAAGAGCAGCTGTCCTACGTCTTCATTACCCACGACATCGCAATCGTCCGGGCAATCGCCGACAGCGTGGCGGTGATGCATCGCGGCAAGTTGGTGCGGTTCGGTCCGAAATCGACGGCGCTGTCGCCGCCCTTTGACGATTACACCGATCTGCTGTTGAAATCCGTGCCGGAAATGGAAATCGGCTGGCTGGAACGGGTGCTTGCCACGCGTCGCATGGAGAGCGCCGGTAACTGACCTGACGAGGCAGACCCCTCGTCTCATGCAATGTGCATCAAGGAATGAGCATGACCTCGCGCGGCTTCATCACCATCGAGAATGAATGGATTACGCTGAAGGATGGGACGCGGCTTGCCGCGCGCATCTGGATGCCGGATGGCGCGAGCGAAGATCCCGTTCCCGCCGTTTTCGAATTCCTGCCCTATCGCAAGCGGGACGGAACCAGTCTCCGGGACGAGTCGACCTATCCGGTATTCGCGGCATCAGGCATTGCCGGCGTGCGTGTCGATATCCGCGGATCCGGAGAATCCGACGGGGTCATCGACGGCGAATATACCGAAAGCGAGCTTGCCAATGCCTGCGAGTTGATCGCCTGGATTGCCGCGCAGCCATGGTCGAATGGCGCGGTCGGCATGATGGGCATCTCCTGGGGCGGCTTCAACAGCCTGCAGGTCGCAGCATTGCGCCCGCCGGCGCTGAAGGCGGTCATCTCGATCGCCTCGACCGTCGACCGCTACAATGACGACATCCACTACAAGAACGGCTGCCATCTCTCCGCCCAGCTCTCATGGGCGGCGACGATGCTCGGCTACCAGTCGCGGCCGCCCGACCCTTCACTCGTTGGCGAACGCTGGAAGGAAATGTGGCTGGAACGCCTGGCAGGCGAACCCTTCTTCATGGAGGAGTGGCTGGCCCACCAGCGGCGCGACGATTTCTGGCGTCACGGATCGATCTCAGAGGATTTTTCGAGCGTGGAAATCCCGACGCTGGTCATCGCCGGCTGGGCTGACGGCTACCGCAATACTCCTCTGATGGCGGTCGAAGGACTGGGCGACAAGGCGAAGGCGCTGATCGGCCCCTGGGTCCACAAATATCCGCATTTCGCCTGGCCGAAGCCGCGCACCGATTTTCATGGCGAGGCAATTGCCTGGTGGAACAGATGGCTGCGGGGCGAGGACAATGGGATCGACAAGCTGCCGCAGGTCCGCGCCTATATTCTCGATGCCATCCGCCCTGCCCCGCGACGCGACAGCGATCCGGGTTTCTGGGTCGCCAAGGACGTCTGGTCGCCGCCGCGGATGCAGTGCTTCTATGTCGAGCAGTTCGGCAAGCTGACGGAAGGCATGCCGATTCCGCACGCGCCCGAACATCCCGTCTATCTCCGCTCTCCGCTCGACACCGGGACCGCATCGGGTGAATATTTCACGCTGAAACCCGATGCGGAAATGGCGATCGATCAACGCTCGGACGATGCCGGCTCGCTGGTCTTCGATACGATGCCGCTTGCGAGGGATCACGACTATCTCGGCCGGCCGGTGCTCACGCTTGCGCTGCGGTCTCGGGCGGCGGGCGGAAATCTCTGCGCCCGGCTCGTCGATGTCCATCCCGATGGCACGGCAACGCGTGTCGCCTTCGGCGTTATCAATCTTACCCACCGCGACGGCAATGCCGATCCCAAGCCGCTGACACCGGGCGAGACGGTGCCGATCCGGCTCGTGCTCGATGCCTGCGGTTATCGCTTCCGCAAGGGCCATCGCATCCGCCTTTCGTTGTCCACCGCATATTGGCCGATGATCCTGCCGCCGCCTGATGACGACGGCATCGACATCGATATCGCCGCACTCGGCCTGGGGCTGCCGATGCTCGGCGAGCACCGGCGGATCGAAATCAAGGAGCCGGCCAATCCCGATCCCTTGCCGAAATACATCGAGCATGCGGGCGCCGTAACGAAGCGGCAGGTCGCCCGCGATCTCTCAGCCGCCCGAACGGACTATCACATCCACGAGGATACCGGGCTCACCGAACACCCTGAGACAGGTCTCTCGACCCGGCAATTGCGCGAAGAAGTCTGGTCGATTTCACCCGATAATCCCCAGTCGATGACCGGGACCTCGACCTGGACCTGCGACATGCGCCGCCCCGGCTGGTTCGTGCGGACTGTCGCGACCGCGCGTATTGCCTGCACCGGCACCGATTGGGTCATCAGCGCTGTCGTCACCGCCTTCGAGGATGACGTGCAGATCTTCGAAAAGGTCTTTGCGGAAAAGCGGATTGCGCGCGACCTGATGTGACCATCAGGCCGCAGCAAAACGCCTTATGGCCTCGCAGACGGCGCGGAAGCCGTCGCGGGCGCCTTCGCTCATGTGGCGAGCGCGCAGCCAGGCATGCACCATCTGCGGCTCCTCCCTGAACCAGACTTCGACGCCCTCCGCGGTGAGCCGGGCGGCATATTGCCGGCCGTCGTCCCGGAGCGGATCGAAATGCGCGACCGTGATGAAGGCCGGCGGCAGCCCGGCAAGCGAAGCTGCCTGCAGCGGCTCGGCGATCTCATTGCCTGCCGGCGCCTGCAGGATTTCGCGATAATAGGCGACATCCGCCGTCGTCAGGCCCGGCGCCGCGGCCATTTCGACGTAAGAGCCTGCGGCAAGGTCACCGCCAAGCGCCGGATAGATCAGAACTTGGCCGACGACTCCGGACAGGCCCTCGTCGCGCGCGCGCAATGCAAGGCCCGCCGCCAGATTGGCCCCGGCGCTGTCGCCGATCAGCACGACCTTGCTGTTGGCGGAAAGCAGATGTTTCGACACGGTAAAGCCGTCATCCGTCTGGGCCGGCCAGCGATATTCAGGGGCCAGCCGGTAATCGACCGAAACAAGTTCCGCGCCGGCAAAATCGGCGATCTCGGCGCAGATGGCATGATGGCTCTCGAGCGAACCGACAACAAAGCCGCCGCCATGAAGATAGAGCAGAATGGTGCGTGTGCTGATTTTCCGTGGACGGTAGCGGCGGATCGGTATGCGCTGGAGCATGCCGTCCGCAAAGATCATCTCCGGGGGCAGCGGGCGGTCGAAACGCGCGCAGAGAGCGTCGTACCAATGTCGCTGCTGTTCGATCGATGCTTGAACGGCGTCTGGCGGATAGAAGGAATCGCAAATCGCCAGAAACTGCAGGATGCCCCTTTCGGTGGGGACAGGCGGTTGAGCGGACATGGAGGTCCTTTCGCGATTTGGGACATGACAGATCATGTCCCTGGCCGACTCTGTCCTCATCATGCGCCTCTGTGACGCGGACGATCTGTCTGGCCGCGACCCATGGATGTCGCGGCTTTCAAAATTCGCAATAATTTTTTCATCGACGACCCAAGGAAAGTCATCCGAGAAACGTCTCAATCTCGAAATAGCATCTTGCTGGATAGCATGGGGTAGGTGCGGAATTGGACGCAGAGCTCATAGAACGAGCGCAGGGCGGCGACCGGGAGGCCTTCGGGCAACTGGTCTCGCGCCATTATGAATTCGTCCATGCAACGGCGTGGCGGTGGTCGGGCAGTTCCACCGACGCCGACGACATCGCCCAGGAGGTCTGCGTCAAGCTCGGCGCGGCGATCCGCAGCTTTCGCGGCGCCAGCCGCTTCAGGACATGGCTCTATACACTGACGCTGAACGCTGCCCGCGACCATAGACGCAAGCTTGCACGAGAGGAGCAGACATTCCGCGCTTACGCCGCCGAACCGCAGCAGGATGCGCCTGATGGAAATGACGACGAGCTATCGAGCGAATTATGGGCCGCCGTGCGCGCCTTGCCGGAAAGACAATGCGACGCCGTGTTGCTCGTTTACGGCGAAGGTCTCAGCCATTCGGGTGCTGCCGATGTCATGGGCTGCTCGGAAGCGACTGTGTCCTGGCAGGTTCATGAGGCGCGCAAGAGGCTGAAGGCCGTGCTCGGCAAGGAAGAGGTATGACCGTGGACAAGGAACTCGAAAAGCTCTCCCGCCTGACACCGCCGGCCGCGACGCCGGAGGCGCGCGCGCGTGCGCTTGCTGCCGCGATGCAGGCCTTCGACACCGCAGAAAATAATGCGCCGGCTGCCCAAGGAAATGCGAAAGGCTGGCGTCAAAGCTCCATCATCAACTGGATATGGAGCCCTGCCATGAACAAGAAATTCCTCGCCGGTTCAGCCCTTGCGACACTGCTCGTCATCCCCGCCGCCGGTTATCTCGCGATCGAACTGACCCGCAACGGATTGCCGATCACCGACCAGACCGAGATCGCCGGCAACCTTTCGAAGAATAATGCGCCGAAACCGATCGGCGAAGCGGCGCGCCAGTCTGCGAAACCCATTACGGTTGTGCCTCAGCTTCGGCCGGCACCCCCCGAAACGAGCGGACTTGCCGAACAACCCGCTGCTGACAGCGCGCCAGCTTTGCGGGACAAGGAACAGCAAGCCGCCGCGAAATCGGCTGCGTCGCAGCTCCCTGATTTCAGCGCCGACGAGATATCCACTCTCCTGAATAAATCGGAAGGTTCTGCCGCTGCACTCGGAGGGGCCAAACGCTCCGTGCCTGCCGCTCCCGGCATCGTTCCCCAGCAGCAGTTGGCCGAACCGATGGCCGCCGTTGCTCCCTCGCCTGTGCCGCCTGCGGATGGGCGTGTGCAGATTCAGCTCGATCCCAACCGCGAGCGGTTTGCCAATGCTGCGGCCAATCCGATCAAGAGCGTCGCGACGGATCCGGTCTCGACCTTCGCCGCCGATGTCGACAGCGCGTCCTATGCCTTCGTCCGCCGGTCATTGACGGGCGGGGCGATGCCCGATCCGCAATCGGTTCGGGTCGAGGAGATGATCAATTATTTCCCCTATGACTGGCCAGGCCCTGACAATGCCGACCAGGCGTTCAAGGCGACGGTGACTGTCATGCCGACCCCGTGGAACCACGACACGGAATTGATGCATGTGGCGATCAAGGGCTATGACATCGCGCCGGCGACCACGCCGCACGCCAATCTGATCTTCCTGATCGACGTGTCGGGCTCGATGGACGAGCCGGACAAGCTGCCGCTGCTGAAGAGCGCCTTCCGGCTGCTGGTCAACAGGCTAAAACCCGACGATACCGTCTCGATCGTCACCTATGCCGGCAATGCCGGCACGGTGCTCCAGCCGACACGCGTGGCGGAGAAATCGAAGATCCTGTCGGCGATCGACAGGCTGGAGCCCGGAGGTTCGACCGGCGGCGCAGAAGGCATCGAGGCGGCCTATGACCTTGCCAAACAGGCCTTTGTCAAGGACGGCGTCAACCGGGTGATGCTGGCGACCGATGGCGACTTCAATGTCGGCCCGTCGAGCGATGAGGATTTGAAGCGCATCATCGAGGAAAGACGCAAGGACGGCATCTTCCTCACTGTTCTCGGTTTCGGGCGGGGCAATCTCAACGATTCTCTGATGCAGACGCTGGCGCAGAACGGCAACGGCAGCGCCGCCTATATCGACACCTTGGCCGAGGCGCAAAAGACGCTGGTCGAAGAGGCCGGATCGACGCTGTTTCCGATCGCCAGCGACGTCAAGTTCCAGGTTGAGTTCAACCCGGAACGGATCGCCGAGTACCGCTTGATCGGCTACGAGACCAGGGCGCTGAACCGCGAGGATTTCAACAATGACCGCGTCGATGCCGGCGATATCGGCTCCGGCCACAGCGTCACGGCGATTTACGAGATTACGCCCAAGGGAAGCCCCGCGGTGATGAATGACGACCTGCGTTATGGCGCCGCCGATCAGGTGCCGCCCAAGACCTCCGACAGCGCCCATCAAGGCGAGCTTGCCTTCGTCAAGATGCGCTACAAGCGGCCGGGCGAGGACAAAAGCGCCCTCATCACCACGCCTGTCAACGATGGCAACGCGGTCGCCACCGTCGATGCCGCGCCGCAGGATGTCCGCTTCTCGGTGGCCGTCGCTGCCTTTGGTCAGAAACTCAGCCATGTCGCGGCCGTCGACACCTATTCCTACCAGGCGATTGCCGATCTCGCCGCGGCATCGCGAGGCACTGACGCCTTCGGCTACAGGTCGGATTTTCTTGGCCTCGTTCGGCTGGCGGACGGCCTCAGTCAACGATGAGACAAGAGGCACAAAACTGACCAAACAAGAGGCCGTCCCAAAAGGGCGGCCTCTTGTTTGGTGATCATCCCGGTCTCGCCCCGTTGGCGGTGAGATAAACAGCGTAGAGAGACGTGCTCGCGGTGATGAAGAGACGGTTTAATTTCTCGCCGCCGAAAGTGACGTTGGAGACGCCCTCGGGAATATGGATCTTGCCGATCAAAGTGCCATCCGGATCATAGGCGTGCACACCATCGCCGGCGCTCGTCCATATCTGGCCTTTCCGATCGACGCGAAAACCATCGAACAGGCCTGAGGCACATTCTGCGAAAACGCCGAGATCGCTCAACCTTCCCTCATTCGAGACCGCGAGCTTTCTGATATGACGCGGACCGCCGGGCAGGTGCGTTGCCCCGGTATCGGCAACATAGAGCACCGTCTCGTCCGGGGAAAAGGCCAGTCCGTTTGGCTTGACGAAATCGGAGGTCACCTGATCGGTTGTGCCTGTTGCCGGATCATGCCGGTATACATGGCATCCGCCGATTTCCGCGTCGCCATAATCGCCCTCGTAGTCATGGAGGATGCCGTAGCTCGGGTCGGTGAACCAGATGGTCCCATCGGACTTGACGGTGACGTCGTTTGGGGAATTGAGCCGTTTGCCTGCAATTCGATCGGCCAGAACGGTGATCCTGCCGTCGAATTCCGTGCGCGTTACACGGCGCGTCAGATGCTCGCAGGTGATCAGCCGGCCCTGATTGTCGACAGTGTTGCCATTCGAGTTGTTGCTGGGCGAGCGGAATACCGATGTGTGCCCGCTGGTATCGTCATAACGCATCATGCGGTCGTTGGGGATATCCGAGAAAACCAGATACCGCCCGGCGGCAAACCAGGCCGGCCCCTCCAGCCAGCGCCCGCCCGTCCAAAGACGCTCGACGCGAGCGTGACCGACGAAGCAGCTTTCAAAGCGAGGGTCGAGAACCTCAAACCCCGTCCCGTCAATTTGCCCGAACAAGATGCTCCTCCACTTCACAAAAATTGTTATCGATATCATATTGCCGCGTTTTAACGACTTCGTACAGATGCCGATCTGCCAGCCTCTGCGAAAATTCCCAGGTAATCGTGGTTTCTCGACGTTGGAATGGTGTATTCTTGTAATAATATCGATTGTAGGATGATAGCGATAACTTTATCGTGTCTTGAATTATCCAATCAGGAAGCCTTGTGAAAGCGGAGACCAGTGAAAAACGAGGATGAGCCGAAAGACAAACGTCTCAAGCCGGGAGATGCTCAAAAGCTGACGATGGCGGAGGTCGCCAAATATGTCGGCGTTTCCGCCATGACCGTTTCGCGTGCCTTTCGCCAGGATGCGAGCGTTTCCGAGGAGACTCGGAAGCGCATCATGGAGGCCGTCGACGCACTCGGCTATGTGCTCGACCTGTCTGCCGGCAGTCTTTCGTCAAGGCGAAGCGGCTTCATCGCCGCCCTGGTGCCCTCGATCAACAATTCGAATTTTTCCGACACTGCGCGGGGCATGACTGATGCACTTGAAAAGACCGGGCTTCAGCTCCTCCTCGGCTATACCGACTATTCGACGGAGAAAGAAGAAGAACTGATCGAGGCGATGCTGCGCCGCCGCCCGGAAGGCATCATCCTGACCGGTGGTTCGCACACGCCGCGCGCACGGCGCATGCTCGCGCAAGCCGACATTCCTGTTGTCGAGACGTGGGAGCTTCCGGAGGATCCGATCAATCAGGTTGTCGGTTTTTCCAACAGCGAGGCGATGGCCCTGCTGGTGCGGACACTTGCCAGTCAGGGATATCGGAAGTTCGGCTATATCGGCGGAACGACGGCGCGCGATACGCGCGGCAGCCAGCGGCGAAGCGGTTTCCAGAGAACAGTCGAAGAACTGGGCCTCGGACCAGGACGGATGATTTCCTTCGGCGTGCCGCCCATCACCATGGAACAGGGCGGCCAGGCGATCGTCAGCCTGCTGGAGCGCTGGCCGGACACGGAAGTGGTTCTTTGCGTCTCCGATCTTTCCGCCTTTGGCGCCATCATGGAATGCACGCGCCGGGGAATGAAGGTTCCAAGGGACATCGCCATTGCCGGTTTCGGCGATTATGAGATCTCGTCCATCTGTCATCCGCGCATCACCACCATCAACGTGGACTGTTATGGCATCGGCCGCCAGGCGGCCGCCCGCCTGCTGGATGCCCTCCATACCGGCGAGGCGACCGGCGATGAGATCACATTAACAGGCTACAAGGTTGTCTTGCGCGAAAGCACGGATCGCAACGGCGCGCCGACCGCTTAAGTACTGCAGCGCCGCGCGTCTTTTTCATATGCGCGGCGCTTTAACATTTGAATTGTTGTATAATTTTATCCCTAAGCCAATTCCGATTTAAGGGATTATGCAGGAGATCAAAAGGCGATCTGGACTTTCATCGACTTGCTGCGATCACCCGCCAGTTCGAAGGCGGCGACGGCCTCTTCAATCCCAAACACACCCGTCAGCAGTGGCTTCAGATCGACGCGACGCGCGTTGATCAGTTCGACCGCGAGCGCAAATTCCTCGTGAAAACGGAATGTCCCGCGCATCTCGATTTCCTTCGCAACGATCATGTTCTGCGGAATGGAAACATCGCCGCCGAGGCCGAGCTGCACGAGAACGGCGCGCGGCTTAAGCGTCTCCAGGCCGGCGCGTACCGCCCGCTCATTGCCCGACGCTTCGAACATGACGTCGAAATATCCCTTGTCGGCGCTGTAAGCTGCAAGGTCGGAAGCATGCATGGCAACATTGATCGTTCGGTCGGCGCCGCTGGTGCGGGCAATGGCCAGGACGCTGTCGGTTACGTCGGTCGCGACGATCTCACGGGCGCCGAGAACGCGCGCCGCAACGATCGCCAACATCCCAATGGGGCCGCAGCCGGTGACCAGCACCCGTTTGCCCAGCAGCGACCCGGCGCGGTTTGCCGCATGCAGCGTCACCGCAAAGGGTTCGGCAAAGGCTGCCTCATGGATGGAAATGCCGTCTGTAACCTTGTGGCACTGCCAACGCTCCGCCACCAGCCGCTGGCGAAAACCGCCCTGAATATGCGGCATCGGCATGGCGCTGCCGTAAAACCGCATGTTGAGGCAGTGGTTTTGCTGTCCTTTCAGGCAATATTGGCAATGGTTGCACGGCCGGCTCGGGGAAACCGCAACCCGGTCTCCGACGGCAAGATCGGCGACGCCGGAGCCCAGCGCCTTGACCGTGCCGGCGATCTCATGGCCGAGGATCATCGGCTCGCGCAGGCGAACGGTGCCGAAACCGCCATGATTGTAATAATGCAAGTCTGAACCGCAGATGCCGCCGGCTTCGATGGCAATCTCCACCTGCCCGGCGCCCGCAACCTCCGGCTCGCGCTCTTCGATCCTGAGATCCTTGGCGGCATGAATGACGATGGCTTTCATATCGGGACCCTCACACGACGGGAGTTGGAAGCGGGCTACCTGCAAAATGTGCAGCGAGATTGTCTCTGACCAGTTGGCCCATGGCCTTGCGGGTCTCGACAGTGCCAGAGCCGTGATGGGGCTGCAACACGACGTTTTGGAGGGTCAGGAAACGTGCATCGATCTTGGGTTCGTTCAGGAAGACATCAAGGCCGGCCGCCTGGATGGTGCGGTCTCGAAGGGCTGCGATCAGCGCCTCTTCGTCGACGGTCGTCCCGCGCGACACGTTGATCAAGATGCCGTTCGGACCGAGCGCTTCAAGCACCTCCGCATTGATGATCTTTATGGTCGCCTCCCCGCCGGGGACGATGACGATCAGAAAATCGGCCCAAGCGGCAAGCGCGACCAGATCGGGCTCGTAGGTGTAGGCAACATCCTGGTGATCATGGCGGGCGAAATAGGAGATGTCGCAGCCGAATGCGGCCGCCCTTCTGCCGATTGCCTTGCCGATCCGCCCCATGCCGGCGATCCCCACCTTCTTGCCCGAGACGCGCGTCACCAGCGGCATGGCGGCATTGCCCCACTGGCCGGAGCGGACGAAAACATCGGCTTGAGGGACCTGCCTCGCCGTGGCAAGCAGCAGTCCAATGGCGATATCGGCGACATCTTCGGTCAGCACATCGGGGGTATTCGTGACGCGAATGTCGTTGGCGCGCGCATAGGACAAGTCGATGGCGTCGGTGCCGACGCCATAACAGGAGACGATTTCCAGATTCGGCAATTGCGCCATCAACTCTGCGGACGCTCCGAGTTCGCCGCGGGTGGCTATGGCGCGGATATCCTTGCCGATCCTGGAAATCAGCTCCTGCCGGTCTGCCGCTTCCCAGAGGCGATGGACGCGGTAGGTCGCCTCCAAATCCACCATGTCCCATTCCGGATAAGCTCCGGCCATCAAGATTTCTACCTCAGGCATTCCGTTTCCATCCCGCATTTTGACAGTTGATTATGTTATCGATAACATATAATTCGGAAAAGGGATGTCAAGCGAGTTTCACCGTCAGCGGCAGTTGAAGCCGTCACCCGCGGCGAAACCGGAGGAGCTATTTGCATGAAGAACTTGTTCGATCTTACCGGACGGCGTGCCCTGATCACCGGCTCGAGCCAGGGGATCGGCTATGCGCTGGCCGAAGGCCTGGCGAAGTATGGCGCCGAAGTCATCATCAACGGCCGCACGCCCGAAAGCGTCAACCGCGCGGTCGAGAGCCTCAAGGACCAAGGCCTGTCTGCCCATGCGGCGATCTTCGACGTGACCAGCAAGGACGCTGCCAAAGCGGGTATCGACGCAATCGAAGCCGATATCGGGCCGCTCGACATCCTGATCAACAATGCCGGCATGCAGTTTCGCACGCCGCTGGAAGATTTCCCGGCGGACAAGTGGGAGCTGCTGCTGACCACCAATATTTCGAGCGTGTTCTACGTCGGCCAGGCAGCGGCCAAACCCATGATCGCCCGGGGACAGGGCAAGATCATCAACATCGCCTCCGTGCAAAGCGAACTGGCGCGCCCCGGCATTGCTCCCTACACCGCGACCAAGGGCGCGGTGCGCAATCTGACCCGCGGCATGTGCGCCGACTGGGCCAAGTACGGCCTGCAGATCAACGCGATTGCGCCGGGCTATTTCAAGACGCCGCTCAACCAGGCGCTCGTCGACAATCCCGAGTTCTCGTCCTGGCTCGAGAAGCGGACGCCGGCCGGGCGCTGGGGCAATATCGACGAACTGGTGGGGGCCGCCGTTTTCCTGTCAGGTCGCGGCTCATCCTTCATCAACGGGCATACACTTTATGTCGACGGCGGCATCACGACCTGCCTCTGATAGAGACGAAGCGATGGAATTCGGGAGAAAGGCACCGCCTCTAACGGTCGTCGTCATGGGGGTCAGCGGCTGCGGAAAATCTTCGGTTGGAGAGCATCTCGCCGCTCGAAACGGAGTGCCGTTTATGGAAGGTGACCAACTCCATCCTGCCGGAAATGTTGAGAAGATGGCGCAGGGCATACCGCTTGCTGACGACGACCGCCTGCCCTGGCTCGACCGGATCGGCGAGGAAATAAGGACCGCGCAACAAGTATCGCAAGGGCTGGTGATTTCCTGTTCGGCGCTGAAGAGAAGCTATCGGGACAGGTTGAGGCAAGCGGCCGACGGGCATCTCGCCTTTGTTTTCCTGGAAGGATCCCGCGACCTGTTGCTGTCGCGGATGCAGGCCCGTCAGGGCCATTTCATGCCCGCGACTTTGCTCGACAGCCAGTTGCAGGCGCTGGAGCCGCCGATCGGTGAAGCTAATGTCGTGACGGTGGCGATCGATAATGCGTTGGATGATATCGTGGCACTGGCTTGCAAGGGACTGAGCGGCATGGCCGTCAAGGGAGGAGATTATCATGCAGGATGACTACAGAGCAGATGTTGCCGTCATCGGTGCCGGCATCATGGGAACGGCGATCGTCACCCGATTGATCGAAACCGGGCATAAGGTATCGGTCTTCGACCTGGATACCGAAAAAGTTGCGGCTTTGCAGGCTAAGGGCGCGCGCGCGGCCGCCTCCGTGGAGGAAGCGGTCTCATGGTCGGCGTTTTGCGTGCTCAGCCTCAATCACGCAAACATCGTCCGCGCTGTCGTCTTCGGCGAAAAGGGCGTTGCGGCGGCGGCGAATGCCGACAAGGTGCTGATCGATATGTCCTCGATCGACCCGGCCGACACGGCCGACATGGCGACGCGGCTGCGTCGAGAAACCGGCATGGCATGGGTGGATTGCCCGCTTTCCGGCGGCGTGCCAGGTGCGCTGAGCGGACGCCTGACGATTATGGCCGGCGGCAGCCCTGAGGATTTCGAACGGGCACGCGTGGTGATGCGGCATCTTGCCGCCAATTACACGCTGATGGGTGTATCCGGCGCGGGGCAGACCACGAAGCTGATCAATCAATTGTTTTGCGCCGTGCTGTTTCAGGCCGTCGCGGAGGCGGTCAAGCTCGCTGAAGCCGGCGGCGTCGATCCGGCCGCCATTCCGGCCGCCCTTGCCGGCGGCAGGGCGGACAGCCGCATATTGCAGGAATTCATGGCGAAATTCGCCGCCCGGGATTTCTCGCCGACAGGCAGAATCGACAACATGTTGAAGGACCTGGATTCGCTTCAGGCCTTTGCGCTGAAGACGAAGACGCCATTGCCGATGACTGGCTCGGTGGTCGAGATTCACCGCCTGCTCTGCGCTGCCGGGCTTGGGCCAAAAGACTCGGCCGAGATGATGCGCCTTCTCGATGGGTTTCAGGCCGATTGACGTCAATCTCTCCGAGAAATTCGAGATCGTCATCTTTCCGCTTGACCATCCATAAATGTTATCGATAACATACATCCATGAAAACCGCAGCTTTGGGAGGAGCCACAGTGGAAGCCAAGAGACTGCTGGAATTCCAGTCGATCACCAAGAGCTTCGGCGGCACGCAGGCGCTACGCGACGTCTCGATCGACCTGCGCGAAGGAGAAATCCTCGCGCTGCTGGGAGAAAACGGCGCCGGCAAATCGACGCTCATCAAGACGCTTGCGGGCATCTACAAGCCCGATAGCGGCGACATCCTGTTTCGCGGCCAGAGCTACCACCATCGTCCCCCGAAGCCGAACGAGCGGCAACCGGTTGCCTTCATCCACCAGGATCTCGGTTTGATCGAGTGGATGACGGTCGGCGAGAACATGGGCCTGTCGCAGGGCTTCTCGATGCGTCGCGGCCTGATCGATTGGAACAGGACGCAGGCGCGTGCCAAGGAAGCCTTGAAATTGGTCGGTTGCGACTTTGATCCCACCACGCGGGTCTCGGCGCTGTCGCGTACCGAGAAATCGCTTGTCGCCATTGCCCGTGCGCTTGCCGTCGAAGCCGACGTTCTGGTGCTAGACGAGCCGACGGCGAGCCTTCCCGCCGATGAAGTCGACCGGCTGTTCAATGCGATCCGCCCCTTAAAGGATCGCGGCGTCGGGATGATCTACGTCTCCCACAGGCTGGACGAGATTTTCCGGATTGCCGATCGGGTCGCCGTTCTGCGCGACGGATGCATGGTGGGACAGAAACCCGTCAGCGAGACCACCCCCGACGAGCTGGTGACAATGATCATCGGCCGCAGCGGCGACAGCCTCTTTTCCAAGACGGCGATTACGCCCGGCAAGGCGATCGTCAAAGTTCGCGATCTCGTTTGCGCCGGCACAGGCGCAATATCGTTCGATATCCGCGAGGGCGAGCTTCTGGGCCTGGCTGGATTGCGTGGCGCCGGTCAGGAACGGATCGGCCGCGCCCTGTTCGGTTGCGAGCCCTTCCACGGCTCGGTTCTGCTGCATGACGAGGCCCCCGACCTTTCCAGCCCACGAGGGGCAATGGCGTCGGGCATCGGCTTGATTGCCCGTGACCGGACGGAGGAGTCCGTGGCGCTCTCACTTTCCATTCGGGAAAATACCTACCTCAATCCGGGCGCCGTCGGACGTGGGCTCTTGTCCTTCCTGTCGCCGCGCGGCGAAGCTGATCTTGCCCATAAGATCGGTCATTCCGTCGGCCTGCGGCCGAACGACCCGGATCTGCCGGTGGAGGCCTTGTCGGGCGGCAATCAGCAAAAAGTCGTCGTCGGCCGTTGGCTGGCGACCGGCCGCAAGCTGCTGGTCGCAGAAGATCCGACCGCCGGCGTCGATATCGGAGCGCGTGCGGAGATCTACCGTCTGATCACCCAGGCGCTCGAGGCCGGCCTCGCGGTTGTCGTGGTGTCGACCGACTTCGAGGAAATCGCCCATATCTGCCACCGCGCGCTGGTTTTCTCGCGCGGGAAAATCGTCAGCGAACTGACTGGAAGCGCTCTGACGACGGAGGCGGTCATCACGGCCGCCTCCGCATCGGAAGCCGCTTAAGCCATCGGGAGAACAGCCATGCAATCCATTGAATCCACGGCGCTGGAGCCGACCAAGAGCGAAATGGCCGGCCTGTCCACGGGACAGAAGATCGGACGTCTGATCCCGGTTTATGGACTGGTGATCCTGACCGTCGGCCTGATCGTGATCTTCTCGATCCTTCTGCCCGATACTTTCCCGACCGTGTTGAACGTCCGCTCGATCGTGTCCGACAAGGCTATCATCGCGCTTCTATCGCTGGCTGCGATGATCCCGATGGCATCGGGTCGCATCGATCTGACCGTCGGCTATGGCATCGTGCTCTGGCACATTCTCGCCATCAGCCTGCAGACGGCCTACGGCCTGCCCTGGCCGGTCGCGGTCGTCATCGTGCTCGCGCTCGGCATCCTCACGGGCTTCATCAACGGCCTGCTGGTCGAGGTCGCGAAGATCGACAGCTTCATCGCAACGCTCGGCACCGGAACGGTCCTATACGCGCTCGCCCTCTGGCACACCGGCGGCCGGCAGGTGGTCGGCGTCCTGCCTGATGGTTTCTATGCGCTGAACGGCACGATGCTGTTCGGCCTGCCGATCACCGGCTTCTACGTGCTCCTGATCGCCATCTGCATGTGGATCGTGCTCGAATACCTGCCGATCGGCCGCTATCTCTACGCCATCGGCGCCAATCCGAAGGCGGCGGCACTCAATGGCATTCCGGTCCGCAAATTCGTGATCGGCGCATTCGTCACCTCGGGGCTGCTTGCGGCTCTGACCGGGGTCCTTCTCGCCTCGAAGCTGCGCATCGGCCAGGCGAGCGTCGGCCTCGAATATCTCCTGCCGGCGCTTGTCGGCGCGTTCCTCGGATCGACGACGATCAAGCCGGGCCGGGTGAACGTCTGGGGTACCTTGATCGGCGTCATCATCCTGGCGGTCGGAATTTCAGGAATTCAGCAATTCGGCGGGTCGTTCTTCGTCGAACCGCTGTTCAACGGCGTGACGCTGCTGATTGCCATCGGCATAGCAGGCTACGCCCAGCGCAAGCGCGGAGCTGTGAGGAGGATCACACCCGCATCCAAATGAGGATGCCGGCTCATCCCGGCATTTCACAACAAACAAAATGGAGGAGTGAACATGAAGCGCAGAACGTTATTGCAGGCAACGGTCGCAACCGTCGCCGTTATGCTCAGCATGCCGGCATTGGCCGATTCGATGGCCGACGCCAAAGCCATAGTCGAAAAGTATGCTTCCAAGGTGAGCGCCTGGGATGGCCCGACGAGCGGCCCCAAGGGCGCTGCCGGAAAGAACATCGTCATTCTTGCCGGTGATATGAAAAACGGCGGCATCCTCGGCGTGGTCAATGGCGTTCAGGAAGCGGCAGGCGCGCTCGGCTGGACGGTGAAGGCACTTGACGGCGCCGGTTCGATCGGCGGCCGGACCGCGGCGTTCGGCCAGGCCATGGCGCTGAAGCCGGATGGCATCATCATCAACGGCTTTGACGCAGTCGAACAAAAGCCGGCGATGGAAGCGGCCAAGGCTGCCGGCATTCCGATGGTTTCCTGGCACGCTGCCTCGGCGGTCGGTCCGGTTCCCGAAGTCGGCGTCTTCGCAAACGTGACCACGGACGCGATGGAAGTGTCGAAGTCTGCGGCGGATTGGGCCTTCGCCGATGCCGCCGGCAAGCCGGGCGTCATCATCTTCACCGACTCCACCTATGCGATCGCGATTGCCAAGGCCGATCGCATGAAGAAGGAGATCGAGGATCTCGGCGGTACGGTGCTCGAATATGTCGACACGCCGATCGCCGAAACCTCCCAGCGCATGCCGCAGCTCACCACATCGCTTCTGCAGAAGTATGGCGCGAAGTGGACGCATTCGCTGGCGATCAACGACCTCTATTACGACTTCATGGGACCTTCGCTCGCCTCGGCCGGCATTGCAGGCGATGGAAAACCGGTGAACGTCGCAGCCGGCGACGGTTCGGAGAGCGCCTATCAGCGTATCCGCGCCAAACAGTTCCAGGCCGTCACGGTCGCCGAGCCGCTCAACCTCCAGGGCTGGCAGCTCGTCGATGAACTGAACCGCGCCTTTGCGGGTGCTCCGTGGTCGGGCTATGTGTCGCCGCTCCATGTGGTGACCAGTGAGAACGTCGAGTTTGACGGTGGGCCGAAGAACAGCTTCGATCCGGACAACGGCTATCGCGATCAATACAACAAAATCTGGGGCAAATAGCCCTCCCAATCGGGGCGTATCGACCGATACGCCCTGATCCTACGACAGCCCGCCACCATCGATCCAGCTCCGGCGAGTTTTGGAAAAGAGAACCTATGATCATTCGTTATGCTTTGTTTGAAGGCGAAATCCATCCGGGTAAAGAAGCGGAATTCCGCGAATTCGTGCGGCAACGGCTCGTCCCTCTCTGGACGAAATTTCCGGGCGCCGAGGAAATCCGGGTGCTGGACGGGATGGAGCGCGACGAAGGCGCCCCTGTTTATGCCATGGCGCTCGCCATTCGTTATCCCGATATGGACGCGGTGAAGGCAGCACTTCTCTCCGATGTGCGGTCGCAGAGCCGCGAGGTCACCGGCGAACTCCTGCAGCTCTTTACCGGTAAGGTGCATCATCACGTATTCGCGGCCAACCAATACGCGCCGCATAGCGCCTGACATCAGTCGATCCCGACGTCCGCGACGGCTTGGGCGACTGCTCCGGTCCGCTGCCCGACTTAAACAAAAGTAAGGGTTTGAACAAAGACCCGGAAAGCGCCCGCGGACGAGCCTCCCGGGCGCTTTTTCACGTCTGGTGCGCCGAGCATCCTCGGACGCAACGGATGCGATCGTTTCGGTTGCCCGACTTTTGAGGACAATTTTCCCTCAGCGCCACTTTCATTAAATTAAATAGTCTATCGATTTAGTGGATTATATTCCATCTTACCGTGCATCGCTCCTGCAATCAGCAATCCGAAACGGGAAGATCGACGATGACATTGGCAAAGACATTCAAAATTGCGTTGTTCAGTCTGCTTGGTCTCAGTGCCATTCACGGTCCGGCGGCAGCCCAGGCAGACGCTCCCCTCCTTCCCAAAGTGCCGCCGGGCACGGTGCTGACGATCGGCGATCCGGTCACCCAGAAAGCGCTCGAAGTGTCCGGCCTCGGCAAGGAGCTCAGTTTCGAGGTCAAATGGGCCAATATCAGCGGCGGGCCGCAGACGTCGGAAGCTTTCCGCGCCCATGCACTCGATGTCGGATCGGTGGCCGAGATACCCTCCATCTTCGCCAACTGGAACAATCTGCCCGTCCGCAACATCGCCTATCGCGAACGCCGTGACCCGATCGCCAATCCCATCTACCGCTTCGGCATCGCGCCAGGCGCGGCTGTCAAGACGCTCGCGGACTTCCGCGGCAAGCGCATCGCCTTCAGCCCGGGTCAGGCACAGGGCACGCTCGTTCTGCGTGCCCTCCATGCCGCAGGGTTGAAGAGCGGCGACGTCACTCTGGTGGAGCTGCCGAGCACCAGTGACGTCTACCCGAAGGCATTGGCGAGCAAGCAGGTCGACATCGCGCCGCTCGGCGGCGTCTACATCAGGCGCTATATCACCCAATACGGGCCTGATGGGGCGACCCTCGTGGAACATGGCCTGCGCGACGATCCGAGCCATCTTTACGCGCCGCAATGGGTTCTGGACGATCCCGCCAAGGCGGCAGCTCTCGCCGAATATGTCGGCCTGTGGGCACGCGCCACTGAATGGGTGAACCGGAACCCGGACCTCTGGATCAAGGAATATTACGTCGGTCAGCAGGGGTTGAGCCAGGAGGACGGGGAATATCTCGTCAAGTTGACCGGCGAACAGGTCGTTCCCAGCGATTGGAGCGAAGTGAAGAAGCGCCACCAGGAAACCATCGACCTGCTGGCAGACGAGATCGGCTACAAGCCGCTCAATGTGGAGCAGATTTTCGACAATCGCTTCGAGAAGCTCGGCGCCGCGGCTTTGGCCAAGAGCCAGTAACGCTCGACACCCCTTCGGAGAGGAGATTTGAAGCATGGCAACCACTTGGGATGCAGATGAGGCGAAACTGTCGCGGTCGTCCGGCGGTAGAATTGTGCGGGCAGGTTCTCGCCTCGTAAAACCGGCTGGCTCCACTGGCCCCCGCGCCCGGCGCAGGCTGGGTCCCGGACCTGCGATCCCTTTCGGGTTGCAGATCGGGCCGGTATTGCTCGTCTTGACCTGGGTCGTCGGCTCGGCGCTCGGATGGATCGACCCGCGGATCCTGTCGGCGCCGTGGACGGTGGTCGAGGCCTTCGTAAGGCTGATAGAGCAGGGTCGCCTGCAGGACAATTTCGTGACGTCGGCGACACGCGCCCTGCTCGGCCTTAGCATCGGATTGCTGATCGGCACGATCCTGGCGGTGATCGCCGGCCTTTCCCGGATCGGCGAAGCCCTGATCGACGGGCCGGTCCAGATCAAGCGCGCGATACCGACGCTGGCCCTGATCCCCTTGCTGATCCTGTGGTTCGGCATCGGCGAGAGCATGAAGGTTACGACCATCGCGCTTGCCGTCATCGTGCCGATTTACATCCACACCCACAATGCGCTCCGCAGCATCGACAGCCGTTATGTCGAACTGGCCGAAACCCTGCGGATGAGCCAGAAGGACTTCATCCTTCAGGTCGTGCTGCCTGGTGCTTTGCCGGGCTTTCTTCTGGGTCTGCGGTTTGCCGTCACCCTCTGCTGGGTTTCTCTCGTCGTGGTCGAGCAGATCAACGCCACCAGCGGGCTCGGTTACATGATCGATCTTGCCCGCAATTACGGGCAGACCGACGTTATTCTCGTCGGCCTGGTGGTCTATGTGCTGCTCGGTCTCGTTTCGGACGGTCTCGTCCGCCTGCTTGAACGGAGGACCCTCTCATGGCGCCGCACCCTGGCAAACTGAAGCCCGCAAACAAAGCCGTCCACGTGCGAGACCTCGCACGCCGGTTTGCGACGAAGACGATTCTCGACGGCGTCGATCTCGATATCGAGGAAGGCGAGTTCGTTGCCCTGCTCGGCCGCAGCGGCTCCGGCAAAAGCACGTTCCTCAGGGCGCTTGCCGGTCTCGATCATGGTGTCGAGGGAACCGGCACCCTGGAGACGCCGGAGAGCCTTTCGGTGGTTTTCCAGGACGCCCGCCTGCTGCCCTGGCGCACAGTCATCCAGAACGTCACGCTCGGCTTGACCGGCGCCTCCGGCCAGGAAGCCGGACGGAAGGCTTTGGCGGAGGTAGGACTTGCAGGCCGGGAAACGGCGTGGCCGAACCAGCTTTCGGGTGGCGAGCAGCAGAGGGTCGCTCTTGCCCGTTCGCTGGTGCGCGAGCCCGCCCTGCTTCTCGCCGATGAGCCGTTCGGCGCGCTCGACGCGCTGACCCGGCTGAAAATGCACGATCTGCTGCGGGAGTTGTGTGCAAGACACCGTCCTGCCGTGCTGCTCGTCACCCACGACGTCGACGAGGCGATTTCGCTGGCCGACCGGATACTGGTTCTCGACGAAGGGCGTCTCATCGAGGATCTCAAGATCGATCTGCCGACGCCGCGCGATCACGGCGATCCGCGCTTTGCGCAATTCCGAATCCATCTTCTCAGCCGGCTCGGGGTCGAGCTTCCGGGCCGCAAGGCCGCCTGACATCAGCAACAGCTCAATTTGATCTGGAGATAAGCCAATGAGCACATCGAAAAGGCAAATGCGGCTTGGCGCATTCATCATGGCGACCGGCCATCATATCGCCGCCTGGCGCCATCCGGAGGCGCAGGCCGATGCCGGCCTCAATATCGATCACTACCGCGAGCTCGCGCAGACCGCCGAACGCGGAAAATTCGATCTCGTCTTCGTCGCCGACAGTCCGGCGGGATGGGACCGCGCCAAGGACCCGGAAGCGCTTCGCCGCACCGCCCAGGGCGCACATTTCGAGCCGCTGACCCTCTGGGCTGCCCTCTCGCAGGTGACCAAACATATAGGCTTCGTCGCCACGGCATCGACGACCTACGAGGACCCCTACCTGCTGGCCCGCAGGTTCGCCTCGCTGGACTATATCTCCAAGGGCCGCGCCGCATGGAACGTCGTCACGACGGGCGCGGATGTTTCGAAGAACTTTTCCATATCGGGCCATCCCGCCCATGCCGATCGTTATGAGCGGGCCGAGGAATTCGTCGACCTGGTGAAGGGTTTGTGGGATTCCTATGAGGACGACGCCTTCATCCGCGACAAGGAAAGCGGCGTCTATCTCGATCCCGACAAGGTGCATCTTGTCGATCACAAGGGCAAGTTCTTCTCGGTGGCCGGTCCGCTCAACGTTGGCCGTCCGGTTCAGGGCTATCCTGTCATCGTGCAGGCGGGCGCATCGGAACCGGGGCGCGAACTTGCCGCCCGCACGGCCGAGATGATCTTTACCGCCAACCAGACCTTCGAGGATGCGCAGGAATTCTATTCCGACGTCAAAGGACGGCTCGACCGCTACGGACGCCGGCCGGATCAACTGCTGATCAGTCCCGGCATATTCCCGGTTCTCGGCGGGACGGAAGCGGAAGCCCAGGCGAATTATGACCATATCCAATCGCTGGTTCATCCCTCCATCGCCTGGAATATCCTTGCCCGCCACTACAAGGGCATCGACCTTTCCGGCTACTCGCTGGATGATCCCGCCCCTCCCCTGCCTGAAAATACCGAACTCAACAAGAGCCGCCTCAAGCTGGTTTCGGATCTGGTATCGCGCAACAATCTGACGCTGCGCCAGTTCTATCTGGCGGTCGCCACCGCTCGTGGCCACCGGACGGTGGTCGGAACACCCGAGCAGATCGCCGATGCGATGCAGAGCTGGTTCGAGAACGGTGCTGCCGACGCCTTCAACATCATGCCGCCGATCCTGCCCACCGCCTTGACCGATTTCGTCGATCAGGTCGTCCCGATCCTGCGCAAGCGCGGCCTGTTCCGGCACGAATACGAAGGCACGACGCTGCGCGAGAACCTTGGCCTCCAACGCCCGCCGAATGGCTTTGTGGTTCCGGCGGAGCAGCAGCAGGTGCAGGCGGCCGTATGATTTCCCGGGGGCTTCCCCTGGTTTTCTTGTTCCAATCACAGACAGAACCGCAGCATCGCATGAGCAACAATTCCGAATTTCTCTGGTATATTCCCAACGACGTCAAAGCCGGTCATCGCGGCGATTCCGCCGTCGAGAACCACAACAGCCTGGATACGCTGACCAGCCACGCAAGGGCGCTGGAGGAACATGGCTGGAAGGGCGCGCTTATCGGTACCGGTTGGGGCCGCCCCGACACGTTTACCGTCGCGGCCTCGCTCGCCGCCCGAACCACCACCTTCGAACCGCTCATTGCGATCCGTCCAGGCTATTGGCGACCGGCGAATTTCGCTTCCGCGGCGGCGACACTGGACCATCTGACGGGCGGCCGCGTGCGGATCAACATCGTGTCGGGCAAGGATAACCTGCCCGCCTACGGCGACAGTGAGGGCGATCAAGCGCATCGCTACGCCAGGACCAAGGAGTTCATGCGGCTGGTCCGCAGATTATGGACCGAAGAAAACGTCACCTCGGCAGGCGAGAACTTCCGCGTAGCTGAATCCACCGTGGTGCCGCGCATCCAGGTCCGCGGCGACCGTCGGCACCCCAAATTCTATTTTGGCGGCGCCTCGGAGGCGGCCGAGCGGGTGGCCGCCACCGAGGCCGATGTCCAGCTCTTCTGGGGCGAGCCGCTCGACGGTGTCCGCGAACGGATCGGGCGGCTCAAGGCGCTGAGCCGGGAACTGGACCGCGACCTCCCGCCGCTGGAATTCGGACTGCGGATAACGACGCTGGTCCGCGATACCACCGAACAGGCCTGGGCCGATGCCGAGGCGAAGGTCGCCGAGATGGCGAGAAGCAAGGGCGTCGGCTGGCACGATCACCAGCGGGCGCTCGCCGTCGGCCAGCAGCGGTTGCTCGATCTGTATGAGCGCGGCGACGTCCTCGACGACAACCTCTATACCGCGCCGGGCAAGTTCGGCGGCGGCGGCGCCGGCACCACCTGGCTGGTCGGGTCGGCGGAAGACGTCGCCCGCTCGCTGCGCAAATACCAGGATCTCGGCATCACCCACTTCGTGCTGTCCGACACGCCCTATCTCTCCGAAATCAAACGGCAGGGCGATCAGCTTCTTCCGCTGCTGCGCGGCTGAAACCGGAGCAGCGGCGCTCCGGTACCGCCGCTGCAATTCATGCCTATTGGCGAGGCCGTTCAGAGCGGCGCGCAGTTCGCGGGCAAGCCGCCGAACCTTGTTGTTTGGGCGAGATGGGAGATTTCGCAACCACGGGGAGAGCGCTCGTCCAATCGCCCATCCGAAAAGCGCAAATGCTATCCAGATAGAGCGCCATAGCTTGCTCCGTCGGCTCCGTTTACACTCTCTAAAATATATTACTCTAATTTTTTAGGTATCGGGCCGACGTTCTTGAGAACTGTCACCTCCGCCATGATGGCGGGCCAGGCACCCGAATTTCGCATGAAATCGGCTTTTATTGCTTTGACGGATGTCCCGTATCTCAAGCGCGATTCCGGGCACAGGGTGCCCGTCGGCTGCCGAGACATTCTTCCAACAAAGCTCACCGCGGGGGAGAGTGCATATGAAGAATATCATGAGTTTCGGGGTTGTGGCGCGCTTGGCGCTTGGCTTCGGCGTTCTCCTCTTGCTGATGGTCGGCTTGACCATCTATTCGACGGAAGAAGTTGCGCAGATCAACGATAAACTTGGAGCGATCAACGACGTCAATAGCGTGAAGCAGCGGTTTGCCATCAACTATCGCGGCAGCGTCCATGATCGGGCGATTGCCATCCGTGACGTCACTCTGGTGACCTCTCCCGATGAACGGAAGACGGCCGAGGCATTGATCGAAAAGCTGGCAGCCTCTTACGCCGAGAATGAAAAGCGCATGGCGGATATGGTTGCATCTCCGGCCGGTGCGACGGAACAGGAAAAGACCATCCTCGGCGAGATCGCAGACATCCAGGCGAAGACCAATCCATTGGTCGCCCAGATCATTGCGCTGCAGGAGAAGGGCGACGGCGAGGCCGCCCGCAAGATCCTGCTCGAACAGGCGCGGCCGGCCTTCGTTGCCTGGCTCGGCGCCATTAACAAATTCATCGACTATCAGGAAGCGCTGAACAAATCGATCGGCGGCGAGGTTCGCAGCATGGCAAGCGGCTTCAAGCCATTCGCCCTGACCGCGCTTGGCATTGCGGCCGTTCTTTCACTGGTTGCCGCCGCCGTGACGGCACGTACGATTGTCGGTCCGCTGGCAAAACTTCAGCTTTCGCTGAAAGCGATGGCCGACGGTAATCTTGATGGCGATCGTCGCCTCGAAGCGCGCGGCGATGAGATCGGCAAGCTCGCACGGGCAGTGGCCGGGCTGCGCGATGCGATTTCGGCAAAGGCGGAGCGGGAAGCTGACGCGGAAGCGAAGAGAGCCGTATCGGAGCGGCATCGGCTCGAGCAGGATGCCGATGAGCGCCGCACCCTTGCCGAGCAGACGGACAAGGCTGTCGGCCAGCTTGGCGATGCGCTGCAGGCACTGGCTGATGGCGACCTTACACAGCAGATTGGCACTCCGTTCATTCCGTCTCTGGAAAAGCTCAGAGCCGACTTCAATTCTGCGGTCGAAAAGCTCCGCGCCGCCATGCAGAAGGTTGCTCAGAACGCCAGTGCCATCGCCGCCGGTGCACAGGAAATCCGCTCTGCCTCGGACGATCTCGCCAAGCGGACCGAACAGCAGGCAGCCTCGGTCGAGGAAACCGCCGCTGCCCTGGAAGAGATTACGACCACCGTTGCCGACTCGAGCAACAAGGCTCAGGAAGCCGGCCAGCTCGTTCGCAAGACGAAGGATAGTGCCGAGCGCTCGGGCAGCGTCGTTCGGGATGCGGTCGATGCCATGGGCAAGATCGAATCCTCCGCCACCGAAATCGGCAGCATCATCGGCGTCATCGATGAAATCGCGTTCCAGACTAATCTGCTGGCGCTCAATGCCGGCGTCGAAGCCGCCCGTGCCGGTGAGGCAGGCAAGGGCTTTGCTGTTGTGGCTCAGGAAGTGCGTGAATTGGCGCAACGTTCCGCCAAGGCGGCAAAAGAGATCAAGGAACTCATCAACGCTTCGAACGGCCACGTCAAAAGCGGTGTGGCCCTGGTTGGCGAGACCGGAAAGGCGCTGAAGGAGATTGCCGAGCAGGTGCACCAGGTCGACGGCAATGTGGGGGCCATCGTCGGCGCTTCGAAAGAGCAGGCGACGGGGCTAAAAGAAATCAATACCGCCGTCAACAGGATGGATCAGGGCACACAACAGAACGCCGCCATGGTGGAAGAAGCCACAGCGGCCGCCCACAACCTCGCCAAGGAAGCCGACGCGCTGTTCCAGCTTCTGGGCCAGTTCAACATTGGCGGAGCGGTGGCTCCGAAGCGTGTAGCGCAGCCCGCTGTCGCGGCGCCCCGTGCTCAACCGGCGCCCTCGCCTGCGCGCCAGATGATTGCCAAGGTGGGTAAGTCGTTCCAGACGAACGGGAATGCAGCATTGGCCGGCGATTGGGAAGAGTTTTAAGTCGCCCTGATTTCCCGCCAGCCTATGCTGGAACGCCAAAGCGGCATAATTTTGCGAAGGGCAGCGTTTGCTGCCCTTCGCATTTTCGGATCAAAGAGGGTGAGCATGATGTTGTCCGAAAACCGCTCACACTTTTCGGCATCATGCTCTAGTCCAGGGGCACGAACAGGCCGAGCTTGACGTCCCGCAGCACGACATTCGTGTGCATGCGACGGATCTGCGGATTGTCAGCCATGATCAGGGCCGCGATATCGTCATAATGCTCGACGTCGCGGGCGGTGACGATCGCGATCAGATCGACCGCACCTGTGACGTAATAGACCTGCTGTATGTGATCCTGCTTCTCCGCCCAGAGGCGAAACTTCGCCAGCGCGTCGTAATTGTCCCGCTCGATCTCCATTCCGACGATGAACACCATCGCTGTGCCCGTCGCCTTGCGGTCGACGACGGCTACCTCCGCCTTGATAATCCCTTCCTCGCGCAGCCGCTTCAACCGCCTCTGCACGGCCGATACCGACAGTCCGATCCGTTCGGCAATGGTTTCGGCTTTCAGTTGGCAGTCGCGCTGAACGATATCGAGAATGTCACGGTCAAAACGATCGAGCTGTTCCATTGTCCAATCCTAGTTCTCGCCGCAGCAATTCGCGCATTCTGCCGTACTTGCCGCATGAGAACGATTATTTTGCATAATATATGCAGAATAGATGAAAACTGCGCGAAAAAACCGCGTTATTTTATCATTATCCTTCGCAAAATCAGTTCAACCGGAACCATGCATGTCGGATCAACCCTTTCCTGCTCTTCGCGTCGAAGATCTCCATAAAAGCTTCGGCTCGCAAGAGGTTCTCAAGGGTATCTCGGCGCAGGCCGAGAAGTCCGATGTGATTTCGATCATCGGCTCGTCGGGCTCCGGCAAGAGCACTTTTCTCAGATGCATCAATTTCCTGGAAACGCCGGATCGTGGCCGGATTGCCGTGAACGGCGAGGAGATCGCGCTGAAGATGGGGCGGGGCGGCCGGCTGCAGCCGCGCAGCTGGCGGCAGATCGAACGGATACGGACCGGACTGGGGATGGTCTTCCAGAGTTTCAATCTCTGGGCTCATCGGACCGTGCTGGAAAACGTTATCGAGGCGCCGGTGCATGTCATGGGCATTTCGCGGCGCGAGGCCATCGAAAAGGCCGAGGCCCTGCTCCACAAGGTCGGGCTTTTCGACAAGCGCCATGCCTATCCCGCCTTCCTCTCCGGCGGTCAACAACAGCGCGCGGCGATTGCCAGGGCGCTGTGCGTCGACCCTGCTGTCATGCTGTTCGACGAGCCGACATCGGCGCTTGATCCGGAGCTGGTCGGCGAGGTCCTGAAGGTCATCCGCGATCTCGCGGAAGAAGGCCGGACCATGCTGATCGTCACGCACGAAATGCGCTTCGCCCGCGATGTCTCGAGCCGTGTTCTTTTCCTGCATCAGGGACGGATCGAGGAGGAAGGCCCGCCGGACCAGATATTCGGCGCGCCCGTCAGCGCCCGCTGCCGGGAGTTCACCGGTCTCAGCGCCCATTGATGCGCACCCTATCCTCGACAATACAAACCAGGAGAATCCTGCGAATGAAACTGCTCCCCACGCTTTTCGCCGGCGCGGCACTCGTGCTTTCCGCCGTCACCGCACAGGCCGAAGTCCGCTTCGGCGTCATGAACGAATCCTATCCGCCCTTCTTCGCCAAGGACGCCTCCGGCCAATGGCAGGGATGGGAGATCGACCTGATGAACGCTGTGTGCGAGCAGATGAAGGAGAAATGCTCGATCGTCGAGATTTCCTGGGATGGTCTCATTCCGGCCCTCCAGAGCAAGAAGTTCGACGTAATCTGGTCGTCGATGTCGAACACCGCGGAACGCTCGAAGGTGATCGATTTCACCGACAAATATTACAACACGCCGAGCACCTTGATCGGTCCCAAGGACCAGAAACCCGGTGCTACCGCCGAGGACGTGAAAGGCAAGACCATCGGCATCCAGGTGTCGACGATCCAGTCGGAATATTACAAGAAGTATTTCGCTGAAGCCGCGGAGGAAAAGACCTACCAGACGCTCGACGAGGCGTTCCAGGATCTCGCCTCCGGCCGTATCGACTATGTTTTCGGCGATTCACTGGCGCTTGACGCTTTCCTGAAAAGCGATGGTGGTAAGGATTGCTGCGCCAAGATGGGCGACGTCGCCGACGACAAGGAGATTCTCGGCGCCGGCGTTTCGGGCGGCCTGCGCAAGGAAGACTCGGAGCTGAAGGCCAAGCTGAACACGGCGATCGCTGCCGTCCGTGCCAGTGGCCAGTATGACGCCATCAACAAGAAATACTTCGATTTCGACATCTACGGCGCAAAGTAAGCAGCCGGAACGATGGCGACCACGCAACAAGGTATTCTGGACCTGCTGTCTCCCTATCCTCCGGGATGGGGCGGCGTCCTTCTGGCAGGTGCGGTCTCCACGGTCGCCATCTCCGCTTGCGCCTTTGCGATCGGCTTGCTGCTCGGCACGGGCGGCGCGCTTGGGAAGCTCTCGGGCAACCGCATGCTGCGCCTGCTGCTCGATCTCTATACCACGCTGATCCGCGCCGTTCCCGAGCTGATCCTGATCGTCGGGCTCTATTATGCCGGCACCGATGGCCTCAACCGGCTGCTCGCCGCGTTGGAGCTGCCGCCGGTCAATGTGAACGGCTTCGTCGCGGCCGTCGCCGTGCTGGGTTTCGTGCAAGGCGCCTACATGACAGAGGTACTGCGCGGCGCGATCCTTGCCATTCCCGTCGGCCAGATCGAGGCCGCCAAGGCCTTCGGCATGGGGCCGGTGCTGAGGTTCCGCCGCGTCCTGCTGCCGGTGCTTTTGCCGAACGCGCTGCCGGGTCTTGCCAATCTGTGGATGTCGGTCACTAAGGACAGCGCGCTGGTCGCGGTCGTCGGCTACCAGGAACTGGCGCTCGCCACCCGTCTTGCCGGGGCAAGCACCAAGCATTACTTCGTCTTTTTCCTTGCTTCGGCCCTTCTCTATCTCGCCATCACGCTCGTTTCCAACGTCGTCTTCAAACTGATCGAGGGACGGGTACGGCGGGGGCAGCCGCGCCTTTGCCTGAAGAAAGTGCCCTATGAATTTCACCTGGATCTCTTCTTATTGGCCGCTGCTTCTGACCGGCGCCTGGCAGACCGTTTGCCTGCTGGTAATCTCGGTGGTGTTCGGCTTCGTCATCGCCATTGGCCTGGCCTTCGCGCAGGTCAGCGGCGGCAGACTGACGCGGCTGCTCGCGCGGAGCTACTGCACCTTCTTTCGCGGCACGCCGCTGCTGATACAGCTATGGCTTCTCTACTACGGGGTGGGCTCACTGCTGCCCATGGTCCCCGGCATCCGCCAGAGCCTGTTCTGGCCGGTCCTGCGCGAGGGCTTCTTCTTCGCCGCCGTCAGTTTTACCCTGAACTACGCAGCCTATGAGGCAGAGGTGTTGCGCGGCGCGCTGCTTGCCGTTCCCAAGGGCGAACTCGAAGCGGGCCGGGCCTTCGGCCTCTCACCCTGGATGCTGACCCGCCGCATCTGGCTGCCGCGCGCCATTCGCATCGCCCTGCCGACGATTGCAGGAGAGATCGTCATGCAGCTCAAGGCGACGCCGCTCGCCTTTACGGTGACGGTGATGGATCTCTACGCCGTGGCAAACAAGGTTCGGCAGGACACGCTGCTCGTCTATGAACCGCTGCTGGTCGTCACCTTCTTCTATCTCGCCCTGACCGCGGTGATCGCCCATGTCTTTCGAGGTCTCGAAGCGCAGGTGCCAATTCGCCGCTAGGTCGATGAATCCCGCTACTTTGTTTTGAAAGCCCGCAGCCGAGGACGGCGCGACAGCCTGAATGGAGATTACCTCATGAGCACCACGCGAATTCTCGACGGCGGCATGAGCCGCGAACTTCTGCGGCTGGGCGCCGAACTGAAGCAGCCCGAATGGTCGGCGCTGGCGCTGATGAATTCGCCTGACATCGTGCGAGAGGTACACCAGGAATTCATCGCCGCCGGCGCCCAGATCATTACGACGAACAGCTATGCGCTCGTGCCTTTTCACATCGGCGAAGAATGCTTTTGGACGGAGGGGCCGGCGCTGATCCGTCTTGCCGGTCGCCTGGCGCGCGACGCCGCCGATGCCGCTACCGACAGGAAGGCGCTGGTAGCTGGTTCGCTGCCGCCGATCTTCGGCTCCTACGAGCCGCAGAATTTCGAACCTTTGCGGGTGCAGGACTATCTCGCAGTGCTTGTCGAAAACCTCGCGCCCTTTGTCGATATATGGCTCGGCGAGACGCTGAGCCTGATCGCCGAAGGCGAGGCTGTCCGCAAGGCGGTAGCGGCGTCGGGCAAGCCGCTTTGGATTTCCTTCACCTTGGCGGATGACGAAGCCGCGATCAAGGGCGGCGAGCCGAAGCTTCGTTCCGGCGAAAGCGTGGAGGACGCGGCATCCTGGGCGGTATCATCGGGCGCGGAAGCCTTCCTGTTCAACTGCAGCAAGCCCGAGGTGATGCAGACAGCGGTGGAAACCGCGGCGCAAGTCTTCCGAAAGATGGATGCTCCTATCGAAGTCGGGGTCTATGCCAATGCCTTCGAAGGGGAAACGGGCGAGGCAGCTGCCAATGAAGGCCTGCACGACACACGTGATGATTTGAATGGCGATGCCTATTCGCGTTATGCCTGTTCCTGGGTTGAAGCCGGCGCAACGATCATCGGCGGCTGCTGCGGCATCGGCACTTCCCATATCCATCGCCTGAGGAAGACGCTATTGCGCTGAATAGCCGAGAGTGAGGCTGCTGCCGAGAATTGCGGCTTTCGGGCTTATTGATCCTCTTGGTGAAGTGACCGCGCCAGCGCTTCATCCGCCCTCGGCGCCGTCTTCTGGAGCTCAAGAAGAAACTCGATCTGCTTCGGCGCTATCAATCCGATTTCTGAGAGATGCAGGGGTGCTCAGCCCCGTTTCGGTCGGGCCGGGGCATGCTCCAGGCCGGCGGCGGCCTTCTTCAGGCAATCGAGGTAGCGGTCCCGGTTGGCGATGCCATCGTCGCGCGGCGTGACGAGGCAGAGCGTTGCGGCTGCATGGCCTTCCTCGCCCCGCACAGGTACGGCAAAACAGTGGGTGAAGCTGTCGACGATGCTGTTGAAGGTGAAGAGACCTTCACGCTCGGCCTGGCGGACCTCGGCGATGAAGGTTTGTGGCTCGAGCCATTCGCCGTTCGGCAGGCGGAAATCCTGCGGCGGAATGAAGTTCAGGATTTCCTGATCCGACAGATGCGCGACGAGCAGGCGGCCCGACGCCGTCCACGGGATCGGCACCGACTGCCCGACATCCGTCGAAATGCGGAAGGGGCGCGCGCCTTCGCGCATGCGGACAACCGTGTATCTGTTTCCATCCAGCATGCAGAACTGCGCCGTCTCCCGCGTCTCGTCGGCAAGCTGTTCCAGCGTCGCCTCGCATTCGCGGGTGAAGTCGAAATGGTTCTCATAGGCTGCGCCGAGGAAATACAGCTTGCGGCCGAGATAGACACGCCCCTCGCCGCCGGTGAATTCCAGGATGCCGTTCTGCAGCAGCAGGTTGACGAGCTCGTAAACCGATGAGCGCGGCGCGCCGATCTGCGCGGCGATTTCATTCGGCTTCAGGGCCTGCCGTTTCTGGCGCAGGAAATCGAGGATTTCGAAGGCACGGTCGAGCCCTCGGGCGCGTTTGCCGGCTGCTTCGTCCTGCACTGCATCCATTGCTATCGATCCTTCTTTGTCCGGCCAAGCTTTTCAAGCCGGCTGCCGCATCTGTCAATCGGTCCGTCATTCGTTGCGAATGAAATTTTCCGACCCCTCTTGCGAGGTGGAAAAATCGGCATAAGATCACTTCGTCCAATATATAGATCATATGTACGCTATATTGGACATTGATGGCAAGCGGCCAACGCTGCCGCACACAAAAAAGGGGATCGACATGAGGAATCTTGAAAACGGCATTTCTGCTTCGCTGCGCCGCCGGCTTCTTGCGGGTGCTGCCGCCGCTGCGGCACTGCTCGTCTTTTCGGCAGGTACGGCCTCGGCCGCCGCCAATTGCATCAAGGGTGACAGGAAGGCGCCCTATACGATCGGCTGGGCAAACATCTATTCGGTGCCGACCTGGATGAAGCAGACCGAAGGCACCATCACGGCTGAAGTGGAGGAGCTGAAGAAGGCAGGCCTTGTGAAGGACCTGATGATCACGGACGCACAGGGCAACGCCCAGACGCAGATCCAGCATATCCAGTCGATGATCGACGCCAATGTCGACGCCATCGTCGTGATCGCCGGTTCCTCCAATGCGCTCGACCGCGTCATATCAGATGCCTGCGACAAGGGCATCGCCGTCGTGAATTTCGACAGTCTGGTCAATACCGACAAGGTGACGGCGAAGATCAACACCGATTCCAACGAATGGGGCGCGACCGCTGCCAAGTGGATGGTCAGCCAGCTCGGCGGCAAGGGCAAGATCATCATCATGAACGGTCCGGCCGGCATTTCGGTGAGCGATGACCGCCGCAAGGGCGCCCAGCCGGTCCTTGACGCCAATCCCGGTCTCCAGGTGATCACCGAGACGAACACGGAATATAACGTCGCGCCAGCACAGGAAGCGATGACCAGCCTGCTCTTTGCCAATCCCGAAATCGACGGCGTGCTGTCGCTCGGCGGCGCGCTATCGGCCGGCTCCGTCCTTGCCTTCGAGCGCCAGGGCCGCGACCAGGTGCCGACAACAGGCGAAAACGCAAGGCAGTTCCTGGAGCTCTGGAAGGAGAAGGGACTGAAGGGCTGGGCGACCATGCAGCCCAACTGGCTCGGCGCGCTTTCCGTTTACACCGCCGTGCAGGCGCTGGAAGGCAAGGACGTTCCGGCCTTCGTCAAGGTGCCGCTGCCCGTCATCGACGACAGCACGATCGGCAGCTACCTCGCACGGGCCGACAAGTTCCCGGCTGACGGCTATATCTACTCGGACTACGACAAGGCGCTCTTCGACAAGCTGCTTGCCAAGTAATCCGCCCAAGTAATCCGGGGTTGAGGAAAACCGTCATGACGGAAGAAAGACCCTTGCTGGAAGCCCGGCAGGTGTTCAGAGGATTTTTCGGCAATCCCGTGTTGAAGGGCGTCGATATCGCCCTTCTGCCGGGCAGGGTTCACGCCCTGCTCGGCGAAAACGGCGCCGGCAAGTCCACGCTTATCAACCTCCTGTCCGGCGCTCTGCAGCCGGACGGCGGTTCCATCCTCGTCGACGGCAAGCCGGTCGAACGCTTCAGCCCGGCGGCTGCGCGCGCGGCGGGTATTGCCGTCGTTCAGCAGGAGCTGAGCCTGACGGCCAGTCTCTCGATTGCCGAAAACATCGGGCTCGGCGCATTTCCGCGCCGGTTCGGCCTCATCGATTACAGAGCGCTCCATCGCGGCGTGTTAGACGTCTGCGATATGGTGGGACTCACCGAGCCGCTCGACATGCCGGTCGCCGACTTCGCGCTCGGCCGACGCCAGATGGTGGAGATCGCCAAGGCGCTGTTCCGCAAGCCGCGTGTGCTGATCCTGGACGAGCCGACCTCATCGCTCTCCGCGCACGAAGCCGGCATCCTTGCCCGCCTGATCGGGACGCTCAGGGATCGCGGCACGGCACTTCTCTATATTTCCCACCGCCTCAACGAGGTGCAGGCGCTGTGTTCGCATGTCACGGTGCTGAAGGATGGCCTGGTCACCGCCGACCAATCGCTATCCGGCATCGACGGCGAGGGCCTGGTGCGCCTGATGGTCGGCCGCGAGACCGGCGACCTGTTCCCGCCGCGCCCGGCCGCAGCACCCGGCCCGATGCGCGTCAGCGTCGAAGGTTTTTCCGCCGGCATGGTGCGTGACGTCAGCTTCTCCGCCCGCGCCGGCGAGATTGTCGGTATCGGCGGGCTGGTGGGACAAGGGCAGGAAGACTTGCTGCTCGGTCTCTACGGCGCGATTCCGGCCTCGGCCGATCGGGCGGAGGTATCCGGCAAGCCCGCCCTGCCCGCTGATGTCAGCGAGGCGAATGCCGCCGGCATCGTCTATGTCCCGGCCGACCGCAAGCATGAGGGACTGGTGCTGCCGCATTCCATCGCCTCCAACCTCATCCTGCCCTCGCTTGGACGGGTCGCGCGCCAGGGGCTGCGCGACCGGCCGGCGGAAAACGGGCTGGTCGCCGATCTCGCGCGCCGGCTGACGATCAAGGGCGACACGGCCCGCCCGGTGCAGGCGCTTTCCGGCGGTAATCAGCAGAAGGTGGCGCTCGCCAAATGGCTGCCGCTCGATCCCTCCGTTCTGCTCCTCAACGATCCGACGCGCGGCGTCGACATCGAGACCAAGCGGGAAATCTATCTCATGCTCCGCGCCTTCGCCGACGAGGGGCGGCTCGTCATTCTGGCCAGTTCCGATACGCCGGAGCTCGTGCATCTCTGCGATCGCGTCGTGGTTCTGCGCGGGGGGCGTGTCGCGGCGGTACTGTCGCAAGATGAAATCAGCGAAGGAGCGATCGTCGGCGCAGCGATGGGCATCACCACCACGACGCAGGGGGAGGCAGCATGAGTACAAGTTCGTCATCCCGGCTCTACGGCGCAATCCAGCTCCGTCGCAACCGCGGCCTTGCCGGCCTCTACCTGGTTGTCGCCGCCTTTCTCATCCTCTATGCACTGCTCTTTCCCGGCATCCTTTCGATCGGCGGCTTCTCCAAATTCACGCAGAACTGGTTCCCGCTCGCGCTCGTCACCATGGCGCAGGCGCTGCTCATGCTGAACGGCGGCATCACGTTGGCGATCGGCCCGCTCGTCAGTCTTGGAGCGGTGATCGCCGCGACGACGATGGGTGGGGCGCTCGGCGTACCGGGCGGCATTCTTGCTGTCTCGATTACTGGTCTTTCGATCGGCGCCGCCATGGGCGCCATCGTCACATATCTGAGGCTTACCGCAATCATCGTTACGCTCGCCGGCTCCTTCATCATCGGCGGGGTCGCGCTCATCCTGCTGCCGCGGCCGGGCGGGTTCATTCCCGATTGGCTGTCGACGGTGCTGGCCGGCCACACGCCCGTCGCCTTCCTGCTGCTCGTCGTGATCCTGGCGCTCTGGAAAGCCTTTCTTGCAACGCCGCTCGGCCTCGGCATCTACGCAGCCGGCGACAATCCGGTCGGCGCGTTCCGCTCCGGTGTCCCAGTCGAACGGGTGAAGGTTGTCGCCTTCGCCCTGTCCGGCCTTCTCGCCGCCCTGACCGGTCTCTTCGTCGCTGCGCAGACCGGCTCGGGTGATCCTGTTATCGGCACGCCCTTCACGCTGAACTCGATCGCCGCCGCCGTGCTCGGCGGCGTGGGCTTCCTCGGCGGCAAGGGCACGATGCGCGGGGCGATCTGCGGCAGCCTGCTGCTCTCGGTGATGATCAACGTCATGTTCTTCCTGGGCTTCCCGCCGGTCGCGCAATATGTCGCGCAAGGGTTGATCATCGTCGGCGCGGTCGCCGTGCCGGAACTTCTTGGGGCTTGGAGGGCAAGGCGATGAACATCATCAGGTCCGCGTTCCGCAATCCACCGCTGCTGACCTTCCTTCTGGTCGCGCTCGTCTGGGTCGTCGCAAGCCTCACACTGCGCGGTTTCGGCGCCTATGGCCACCTGCGCTACCTGCTCGAACTCGCCGCGGTGATCGGCATTGCCGCCGCCGGCCAGACGCTCGTCATCCTGATGGGCGGCATCGATCTTTCCGTCGGCGCAGTCATAACAGTGACGGCGATCCTGCTGCCGCTGATCTCGCCGGCCTGGGATCCGACCGGCCTCGCCGGCATCGCGGCGGCCCTTGCCATCGCTACCACTATCGGTCTGATGAACGGCGCCGGTGCTGCCTATCTTCGCGTGCCGCCGATCATCATGACGCTGGCCATGGCGACCTTCCTGCAGGGGCTGCTCGTCATCGTCGCCGGCGGCAGCGCGGTCACCGTCAGCAACCCGGCCGTCATTCTGCTCGGACAGGCGCGGCCGCTCGGCATTCCCTCAGGCATCATTCTGTGGCTCGTCGTCTCGATCATCGTCCTGCTGCTCGTCCACCGCATGCCGATCGGTGCCCGTTTCCTGGCGCTTGGGGCGAACCCGCTGGCGGCCCGGCTTTCCGGCGTCAGCGTCACCCGCAACACGCTGATCGTCCACTCTCTGTCGGGCTTTTTCGCAGGGCTTGCGGGCATTCTCGTGCTCGGCATGAACCGGCAAGGTTATGTCGGCATCGGCGACCCCTATCTGCTGACCTCGATCGCCGCCGTCGTGCTCGGCGGCACCTCCATCCTCGGCGGGCGCGGTACCTATGCCGGGACCATTCCGGGGGCAATCCTGCTCGTCACGACGACGGCGCTGATCACTGTCGTCAACGCCTCGCCCGGCTGGCGGTCGATCATGTTCGGCACGCTGATCCTTGCCCTTTTGCTGGTTTCCGGTCGCGAGGCACGCCGATGACGGAACTCTATGACGGGCCGGTGATCGACCCGCATCACCACCTCTGGGACCTCAGCCTAGAACGCCATCCCTGGCTGCAGAAGGCGCGGGGGTTCGGCGAAGAGATGGTTTTCGGGAGCCTCGCACCGATCCTGCGCAACTATGGCATTGACGATTATCGCGCCGATGCTGCCCGCCAGAACGTGATTGCAACCGTGCATGTGGAGGCGGGCTGGTCCGTTACCTACCCGCTGGAAGAGAGCCGCTGGCTGGATGGCCTCGACCGCAGCTCCGGCGTGGCGCACCGTTATATCGCGTGTGTTCCGCTCGACGGGCCGGACGCCATGCGGCTGCTCGAGGCGGAAGCGGCAGACCCGAATGTCGTCGGCATCCGTGATATTTTGAGCTGGCATCCGGACGTGGCCAAGAGTTTTGCGCCCCGTTCAGATCGCATGGGCGATCCCGCCTGGCGGGCGGGGCTTGCCCATGCCACGCGGCTCGGGCTGGTCTTCGATCTGATGCTCTATCCTTGGCAGATGGATGAGGCGCTCGAACTGGCGCGCGCTTTTCCGCAAACGCTTTTTGTGCTCAACCATGGCGGCAGCCCGGCCGACCGGACGGAGGACGGCATGACGCTCTGGCGCCGTGGTCTGCGGGCGCTCGGCAGCGAGCCGAATCTGCGCCTGAAGATTTCCGACCTCGTCGCCTATGACAATAAGTGGACGCTCGAAAGCCTGCGGCCGGTGATCGAGCATTGCCTCGAGTGTTTCGGTCCGGCGCGCGCCATGTTCGCGAGCGACTTTCCGGTTGCGGGCCTGCATGCTTCTTTCGACGAGGTTTACCAGGTTTTCCGCACGGTCGCCTCGCAGCTGTCTCTCGACGAGCAGCGCGCCCTGTTCTTTGCCAGCGCCAACGACACCTATCGCCTCGGTATCGCCGATCCGGCCGAGATCAGGAGTGGCTGCCATGTCTGACCTTCATACCGCGACGGAAAACGTGCTGATCGACGAGCGGGTGCGCGGCTTTCCGCCGGGCAATCCGCCGCTTCCGCTTGATGCAATCGGCAAGCAGGGATGGAAGCCCTATGACGGCAGGATGGCCCTGCCGCTGATCTCGCTCGACCAGCAGGCTTTCACCGGCAATGTCGAACTGATGACGGCCTATGTGAAGAGCCACGGCGCCGAAATCGCCCCACATGCTAAGACACCGATGTCGACGGCGCTGGCGGAGGCACTTCTGGCGGCAGGCGCCTGGGGTACGACGGTCGCCGATATCCGCCAGGCCGCCGTCCTGCTCAAGGCGGGACAGCGCCGGCTGATCCTCGCCAACGAGATCGGCGGGGCCGCCGCCGCCCGCCGGCTTGCGGCCCTGCTTCGCCGCTATCCCGATGCGGAACTACATGTCTTCGTGGATTCGACAGCGCTGGTCGAGGCTCTGCGTTCCGCCTGGCAGCAGCGTGCAGATCTGCCACCCCTCGGCCTGCTGGTGGAGTTCGGCGCCGGCCGCGCCGGTGCCCGCGGCGTCGACGCCGCCGAGGCCATTCTCGAGGCGATCCTTGCCGTGGAGACGCCGTCCCTTAGGCTGACCGGCATCGCCGCCTATGAGGGTGCAGCCGCGACCGCCGATGGGGAAGAGACGATGCTTCGCATCGACGCGCTGATGGCGGTGACATCAGATTTCCTGCCGAAGGTGCGCGCCCGCATCGGCAAGGAGCGGCCGCTCCTCGTGACGGCCGGCGGTTCGGTCTTTTTCGACCTTGTCATTGTCAGGCTTTCAGCCGCCGTCGCGGCCGATCCCGCCTGCCGGCTGGTGCTGCGCAGCGGCGCGATCTTCTTCCACGATCACGGCATCTACGAGCGCGGCCTTGCCGGCCTCGATGCACGCGGCGGTTTCCGCATCGGCGGCGAGACGATCTCGGCGGCCGCAGGTTTCCGTCCGGCGCTGCGGGTTTGGGCCGAGGTCCTCTCCCGGCCGGAGGCACGGCTGGCGATCTGCGGCATGGGCATGCGCGACGTTGCGATGGACCAGGGCCTGCCGCGGCCGCTGGCGCTCTATCGCAATGGGGCGCGTCTTGCCGATCTCGAAAGTGCTGAAGTGTTTCGCCTCAACGATCAGCACGCCTTCGTGGCCCTTGCCGACGGCAGCGACGTCGCGGTCGGCGACGTCATCGAGTGCGGCATCTCGCATCCCTGCACCTGCCTTGACCGGCATGCCATCCTCTACGGCCTCGACCCGGACCATTCGGTGACCGCGGCCTATCTGACCAGCTTCGGCTGAACTCTCCCTCCAAAAGCAAGAAAAGGAAAACCCGCAAATGATCCAGCGTTTTCAAAAAGGTCCGCGTATGAGCCAAGCCGTCAGCTACGGCGGTCTCGTCTATATTGCCGGCCAGGTCGCGGAGAATCGCAAGGCGGGCATAGAGGAGCAGACCCAGGACGTGCTCGGCAAGATCGACGCCCTTTTGAAAGAGGCCGGTATCGATCGCTCGCGCCTCATCGCCGTCAATGTCTTCCTGCCGGCGATCGTCGATTTCGAGGCGATGAACAGCGTCTATGATGACTGGATCGACGTCGAAAACCCGCCGGCTCGCGCCTGTGTCGAGGCACGCCTGGCAGATCCTGACCTGCGCGTAGAAATGACCGCGGTCGCCGCCCTTTGACGGCATCGTAACCGTCCGCATTGGAGACATCATGCATAGTGGCCTCGTCAATCCGATCGACTTTTCGCGCGAGGGCCGGCAGGCCGGCCATCTCGCCATTCCCTATTCGATCGACCGTTCGCCCTATTATCAGATCCACATTCCGGTCCTTCGCCTCAGGAATGGCGAGGGGCCGTCCTTGCTGCTGATGGCCGGCAACCATGGCGACGAGTATGAGGGCGAACTCCAGTTCGGCCGGCTGATGCGCCTTTTGGATGTCGCGGGAATCCGCGGCGCCGTCACCATCCTGCCGATGGCGAACCTGCCGGCGGTAATGGCGGCCAAGCGCTGCTCACCCTTCGACGGCGGCAATCTCAATCGGGCGTTTCCCGGCGATCCCAGCGGATCGCCAACGGCGCGGATGGCGCATTTCCTCGAACATGAACTTTTTCCGCGCCATGACGTCGTGCTCGACCTGCATTCGGGCGGCACGTCCATGGCGCACCTGCCCTGCACGCTGATCGAGCGGCAGGCCGATACCGCCCGTTTCGAGCGGTCCGTTTCACTGATGCGCGCCATGGGTGCGGCGCATGCCTTCATCGCCGACAACGGGCCGACCGCACCGACATCGATGGGTGCGGCCGCGCGGGCGGGGACCATCGGGCTTTCCGGCGAATTCGGCGGCGGCGGCACCGTGACGCCTGAGACAATGGCCTTCACCGCGGCGGCGATCGACCGGTTGCTCGTGACACTCGGCATTGTCGAGCGTCCGGTCCTGTCGCGCGCGCCGCTCGCCGAGCCGGGACCGTTGCAGCTGCTTGCACTATCTAGGCACAGCCAGGGCATCTATGCGAACCGCAGAGGCTGGTTCGAGCCGGCCGTTGCCCTCGGCACCATTGTTGCCGGCGGCGACCTGGCCGGATGGTATCATGACCTCGAACGCCTGGAGCAGCCGGAGGAAGAGCTGCATTTTGCCGAGAGCGGCACCGTCATTTCCCACAGGCTGCATTGCGACAGCCAGGCCGGCGACTGCCTGATCCAGGTCGCCGAACCCATCGCACCCTGAGGAGCGCTGATTTGCTCAAGCGATTGCGTCGACCGCTGCCTTGACCCAGTCGAGGCGCTTTGCCGGTATCAGGCCGTAATTGTAGAAGTTCACGCCGTCAGCGCCGGCGTCGACGGCAGCCTTGGCGCGTGCGGCGAGCACCGCCGGCCCGCTGACTTCGGGATAGAAAACGCGCAGACCAATGCCCAGAAACTTTCCCGGTCCGATTGCCGCCCGGCCGGTCCGGATGACATCGCCGACGGCATCCGGTTCCATGTCGTAACAGCAGAGGATCGCGCCGTCGCAGAGCTTGCCGACCGCTGTCAGATCGACGCCGCCGAGCCAGCCGTCCTTCAAGTCGATGAGCACGATGCGTGTTGCCGGATCGGCGGCCGCCTTGATCTCGCCGATCAGGCTGGTCACTGGTTCGCTGCGCCAGGTGAGATAGGCATGAAGATCGGGATGGCCTCGAAAGGCATCGGTGCCGGCTGCCGGGAAGTCCGGGAATTGTCGTTCCGGGACAGCGCGTTCGCAGAGTTCGGCGATGAAGCGCGCGACCGACCGGCGTGCACCTTCGACCGGCACGCCGGCCTTTTCGGCGCGTGCCGTGCAATGGTCGCAGAAGCAGAGCGACAGCAGGAAATCGTCTTCGGCGTTCAGGCCGACGCCGTCCTTCTCGTGATGGTATTCATGCGCGAATCCCATGAAGTTCGGGCTCTCGAGCTCCACCATATCGGGCCGGTAGTTCGTCGTGATGTCGCGAACAAGGGTAACGGCGTAGTCCCGCGCCGCCGGGCTGGAGGGGCAAAGATTGTAATAGTTGGGATTGCCGAAGGCGTTCCGCGTCACGTGATCGGGATGCAGCATGCCGAGACGGGTATTGTGCAGGCAGACCGTCCAGCAGGAGACTTTGAGACCCGTCGCCTCGCGTCCCTTGACGAGCGCTTCCAGCATGTCGCCGCGCTCAGTGACATTCCCAGCCATCAGCGGCCGGATCACTTTGTCCTGCCACAAGCTTGCGTCCGGCCGGAAGTAGACGGTCCCGTCTTCGGGGAAATAGGCCTTCTGTCGCGGGCTGCGCGGCTGCAGGAACCGGCCGGCGTGATAGGAGGTCGCCAGACTGACCGTCGTCAGGCCCGCACGGCCGCGAAGCTCGACGGCAAAGGGGTCGAGCCCCTGGTCCTGGATATCCCAGGGGTAAGTCCACATGGAAAGATGCATGGCGTGCTCCCGCTGAATCTGTCCATTTTATAGAACATGTGTCCATAATAGTGTCCAGACTGATCTTTCGGCGCGGGCGGCCATCTCAGATGTCGGCGACGAGGCCCTTGGCTTTCAGCACCGGTTCGAGATTGCTGACCTCGATGACCGATTTGCCCTGCTTATATGCCGCGATATAACCGGCCTCGGCATCTTCGCGGGTCTGTGACAGCCTGGCGACTTCCTGCGCTTCCTGGCGACGCACGACCACCAGGCCGTCGGCATCACCGGCGATGATGTCGCCGGGATGGATGATTTCGCCGCCGACGATGATCGTGTCGTTCACCGCCGCAATGGTTTCCTTCACCGTCCCCTTGATGCAGACGCTGAGCGAGAAGACCGGGAAGCCAAGCTCCCTCAGTTGCAGCGTGTCGCGCACGCCGGTGTCGGTCACGAGACCGCCGATGCCCTTTGCCAGGCAGGCATTGGCAAGTACATCGCCGAAGGATCCGGCCTCTTCGTATTCGCCCGCCGATACGACGATGATATCGCCCGGCTTTGCGTAGTTGATGGCAAGCTGCAGCATGATGTTGTCACGCGGCGCGCACTTCACCGTAAAGGCCGGACCGCACAGTTTCATGCGGTAGTCGACGGGCTTGAGGCGGGAGGAAAGGGCTCCGCGGCGCCCTTGAGCCTCGTGGATCGTCGCTGGCGAAAATTTGGAAACGGCGTCGATATCGGCTTTGCTTGGCCGTTCGGCAATATCTTTAATATGGATCATGGATGCCTCCCATTTTTGGCTGACGGCGGGCATGTCCCGCCGTCTGATTTCGTTTGGATATCGTCATCGGACGACGCCGAGGTCTTAAGGGATCGGGTCGAACTTCAGCTCCGAGAGCGATACGACCTTGTCGGTGCGCGTCATCTTGTATTCGGTATCCGGGCCGAGCCACTTGTCCCAGATCTTGTTGATCTCGCCCGATGTGTCGAGCTTGCGAAGGATCTCGTTGATCTTGGCGGTCAGCGCCGGCTGATCCTTGGCCATGCCGATGCCGATCGGCTGATACAGCATCGGCTCCTCGATCATCCGCATTGCCTTGCCCTTGCTCTTCGATTCATTGACGAACTTGGTCGTCGTCATGGTGTTGGCCACCATGCCGCGCGCCTTGCCCTGCTGGACGGCGAGATAGGCCGAGGCGGTATCCTGGAAGGTCAGTGGGTCGGACTTGTTGAGCTTGATCGACATCTCGGAGGTCGAACCCTTGGTCGAAGCGATGCGCTGGCCTGCGTAATCGGCCTTCGTCTTGCCGGCATCGTCGGCCGGCACGATCAGCATTTCCTTGGCGAGATAGTAGGGATCGCTGAACTGGATCTGCTCGGCGCGGCTCAGAGTATAGGCGAGGTTGGCAACGGTGATGTCGACGCGGCCGAGCTTGACCTCGGGCACGCGCGCCTCGACCGAAACCGGCTTGATCTCAGCCTTGACGCCCAGTTCCTTGGCGATGGCGCCGCAGAGATCGACGTCGAAACCGGCCATTTCGCGGGTCTTCAGATCGGGTGAAGCGAAGGGAGGAACGTCGGCGAAAGTCGCGCAGCGCAGGGTTTTCGCCGACATGATGTTGTCGAGCTGATCGGCTTGTGCGGGCAAGGCGGCCGCCATGCCGGCAAATGCGGCGGTGAGAGTTAGGCATTTCCAGTTCATTGCTGTTCTCCTTTGTTTTTGGTGGTTGGTATCAATGCCTGAGATCAGCGAGGAAACGCTGCGCCCGGGGATGGCTTGGATTGTTGAAGAATTCCTCGGGGGTCGCCATTTCGAGGATCTGGCCGGCATCGATGAACCAGATCCGATCGGCGACGTCGCGCGCGAAACCCATTTCGTGGGTGACGCAGAGCATGGTCATGCCTTCCGACGCCAGGCTCTTCATGACGGCCAGCACTTCACCGACCATTTCGGGATCGAGCGCGCTGGTCGGTTCGTCGAACAGCATCACCGGCGGTTCCATGGCAAGGGCGCGGGCGATTGCCACCCGCTGCTGCTGGCCGCCCGAGAGTTGACCGGGATAGGCCCGCGCCTTGTCGGCAAGACCGACCCGATCGAGAAGCTTGAGGGCCTTGTCCTCGGCAACATCAGGCGCCACGCCTTTCACCCGGATCGGCGACATCGAGACGTTTTCGACCACCGAAAGATGCGGAAACAGGTTGAAGTTCTGAAATACGAAGCCGATCCTGCTGCGCAGCGCATTGAGTTCCTTTGCCCGCATGGCGGCGTGAATGTTTTGCCCGTCGAGCGTGATCGATCCGCTGTTGATCTCCTCGAGGCGATTGATCGTGCGGATCAGCGTCGATTTTCCCGAACCGGACGGCCCGCAGATGACCACGACTTCGCCGCGTGTCACCTGCGCATCGATGTCCTTCAGGACCGGATAGTCGCCGTAGCTCTTGCAGACTTGCGAAAGCCGGATCGTCTGCAATTCCTGTGCTGAAACTGACATGGTCATAGCTGCTCCGATATGATTTTCGATGGCGCGACCAAGGCGGCGGCAGGAAGGTTGGAAAGTCCCGCACGCCGCCGCGTGATGCTCCGCTCGAGGCGATTTGCGAAGTAGGTGAGCGTCCAGCAGATGGCGAAGTAGACGATCGCCAGGATGAGGAAGACCTGGAAAGGCTGCGTCAGGAGCTGGTTGTTGACCTGGCTTGCGGCAAAGGTCAGGTCCGGCACGTTGATCACGTAGCCGAGCGTCGTGTCCTTGATCGTCGAGACGAAGGTGGAGATGATGCTCGGGATCATGTTGTAGAGTGCCTGCGGCAGGATGATGAAGCGCATCGCACCTAAATAACCGTGACCAAGCGCACGCCCCGCGTCCATCTGACCCGGTCCAAGCGCGACGATGCCGGCACGCACGACTTCGCTCAGGAACGCGCTCTGATAGACCACGAGTGTCGTCAGCATCGTGACGAAGCTAGGCACATCGGCGCCGGTCAGCAGCGGAACGAGGAAATAGCTCCACAGGATGAGCATCAAGAGCGGCACGCCCCTGGTGAAATAGACGAGTGCCGTGACCGGCCAGCGCAGCAGCGGCGACCTGGAGAGCCGCGCCAACGCGAAGAGGATGCTGACCGGAAAGGCGAGAGCGATGCTGAGTGCAGAAAGGATCAGCGTGTTGGCGAGCCCGCCAAGCGGCCCGTTCGGATATTGGCCGATCAGCAGCAGCAGCCAGTAGTCTCGGACGATGGCGATCATATCGTGGATCATGCGCGCGCACTCCTGGCAGGATCGGCGCGCATCGACAGATAGGCGCCGATGCTCATGATCACGAGCGAGAAGAAGAGGTAGAGAACCGTGCCGATCAGGTAGATCTCGAAGGTCCGGAAGCTGAGGTTTTCGATCTCCTTGACGGCATGCGTCAATTCCGAGGCTCCGATGACGACGGCGAGACTGCTGTTCTTGAACAGGGAAACGCTGTGATTGATGAGCGGCGGCAGCGCGTTGCGCACGCCTTGCGGCATGATGACGAAACGCATCGCCGAGACATAGCCGTGGCCAAGCGCGCGGGCTGCCTGCATTTGGCCGGGGCTGACCGAGCGCACGCCCGACCGAAGGTCTTCGCTGAAATAGGCCGCCTGGCAAAGCCCGAGCCCGATCACCGCGAAGATGGCTTCGGCATTGTGGACTGCCAGCCATTCGGCTACTCCGCTCGGCATCAGGGTGAAAATCCCAAAGTACCACAGCATCAGCTGAACCAGGGTGGGGACGTTCCGGTGGTAGGAGACGTAAGCGGCAACTAACGGATCGCCGAAGCGAAAGGGCGACAAACGCAAAGCCAGCAGCAGAAGTGCCAGCGCCATCGCCATAGACCACGAGCCGGCATAGATGATGAATGTCATCTCGATGCCATGCAGCAGCATGGCGGTATATTCCGGATTTCCGAGGATTGCCGAAAGGTCGAAACCGCTCACGGCTTTGGCTCCCCGGATTGATCCGTCTTCGCCGCAGGCTGGGGCTTTGCCGTCTGCAGGCCGCCCATGACCTGCAGCGTCGGCGTAATCTCCATATGTCCGATGTTGACGGCGACGGGGGCTGCTATGGCGAAGGCAATCGCGTCGGCGATATCGGCTGCCTGTGGCAGTTCGAAGCCGTCGATGAACCGTTCCCTAATGCTGGGGTCATCGCCATGGACGTGATTGAAAATGTCAGTGGCGACCCGACCGGGGCAGATTTCCGTGACCCGTACCCGCTTGCCGAAAGCGTCGATGCGCAGCTGGTTGGACAGCATGCTCACCCCGGCCTTGGTGGCGTGATAGGATGAGTTGCCGCCGAAATTGTAGGCGCCGGCGATCGACGAGATGTTGATGACATGCCCGCGGTCCCGCGCCACCATGCCGGGCACGACCATGCGGCAGATATGCAGGACCGCCCGGAGATTGACGTCGACGATGAGATCGATATCGCCCTCGTCGGCTTCCAGGAATTTCTTCGGCCGGTCGACGCCGGCATTGTTGACGAGAATATCGAACTCCACACGACGGGTGAGCTCGGCCATGGCCTGACGGTCGGTCACATCGATGACGTGGGCGACGCAGCCCGTCCGCGCGGCCAGCTGCTGCAACGCTTCGGCGCTGCGGGCAACGGCATGGACCTCGATGTTCTCCCGGCGGAACCGCTCCACCACGGCCGCGCCGATACCGGAGGATGCGCCGGTCACCAGTGCGGTCTTGTAGTCGGAGAATGGCATTGTCGTTCCCTTGTTGTTGATCGAGACAGTAGCGAAGCTTAAACCCCTTGCCTAAGACCGATTATCTCTGGAGCAATAAGCAACGGTTATGGAGCCGGCGCAGGCTGCTGAAGAAGAGAAAGAGCTGATGCCGGGCATCAGCTTGCGGCGTCCGGGCCTGAGGAAAGCAGTGACGGCGTCGCGTTGCAAAAGCACTGCGTGTCTGCAAACATGTAAGCCGCGCACATCAGAACGGTACCCCGATCCTCATGGACATCAGACGCCTCAAATCTTTCATCGTGATCGTCGACAGCGGCAGCATCACGCGAGCGGCGGACCTTTTGCATATCGCCCAGCCGGCGCTCAGCCAGCAGCTTGCCGCACTGGAGGAGCATTTCGGCCACAAGCTGCTGATCCGCAGCCAGCAGGGCGTCAGCATGACCGATGCGGGACACGCAGTGTACCGCCATGCGCAGATTATTCTTCGGCAGATGGAGCAGGCGCAAGCGGATGCCTCCGCAGCCGGCAATTCGCTTGCCGGGCGTGTGTCCGTCGGTCTCGTGCCCTTCAGCAGTGCGGCCACGCTGTCGGTCGACCTCCTGGCGGAGACCCGCAAACGGCATCCCGGTATTCTGCTGCACCTGACCGAAAGCGTCGGCCAAACCTATAGCCAGATGATCATGAACGGCCGGCTGGAGATGGCGCTTCTCCATGGAACCGGACCGATCAAAGGCGTCCGGTTCGAGCCGATCCTCAGCGAGGAGTTTTTCCTTGTCGCGCATCGGGACTTTGCGATCGAAGCGGATGCGAAACCAGTTCCGGTCAATACTCTCGACGGGATACCGCTGCTGTTGCCGCCGGCCTATAATTTCGTCCGCCGCGCGGTCGATACCGCCTTCACACGCACCCGCACCAATTTGAAAGTCGTGGCGGAAGTCGAAATCGTTCGCACGCTCGCCCGCGCGGTGGGCAGCGGTCTCGGCGCGACGATCATGCCGAAAGCCATCGCCGACCGTATCGTATCGGAATCGAGCGAGCCGCTGATCTGCAGGCTCGTCTCGCCGCGGATCGAAGAAACCCTGTCGCTGTGCGTTTCCGACCAGAATCCCCTATCGGAACCGGCCCTTGCCGTCCGGGACATCCTTCTCGAGCTGACGGCGCGGTTGAAGGGCTGAAACGCGCTGCCGATCAGCGCATATCCCCGCAGAATTGAGCTATGCGCGCGCAGCCTTCGCCGAGTTTCTCCATGCTCGTGGCGTAGGAAATGCGAAAGAACGGGCTCATTCCGTAAGCCGCTCCTTGCACGGTCGCGACATGATGCTCTTCCACGAGCGCCATGACGAAATCGACGTCGGTCTCGATCTTTCGCCCGCCCTTGCTGGTCTTGCCGATCAGCCCGGAAATGTTGGGATAGATGTAGAAAGCGCCTTCGGGCCTATGGCAGCGCAGTCCTTCCACTTCCGACAACCTGTCGAGGACGAAGTCGCGTCTTTCCTTGTAGATCGCGGCACGCTCCTTCAAGAGATCCTGAGGCCCGTCCAGGGCAGCGGTCGCCGCAGCCTGGGTCAGCGTCGCGATGCCGCCGCCATTCTGGCCGTTGACGTTGCTGACGGCGGAGATCAGCTCTTTCGGCCCGGCGCAAAAGCCGAGCCGCCATCCTGTCATCGCGTAAGCCTTGGAGACACCGTTCATCGTCAGGACGCGCTCATAGAGCCTGGGTTCGACTTCGGCGATCGTGCAGAACTGGAAGTCGTCATAGACCAGGTGTTCGTAGATATCGTCGGTCATGATCCAGACATCGGGATGACGCAGCATGACCTCGGCAATGGCAGCCATCTCCGCCCGGGAGCAGGCGGCTCCGGTCGGATTGTTCGGGAAATTCAGGAAGAGCCATTTGGTGCGCGGCGTGATCGCCGCCTCCAGATCCTCCGGACGCAGCTTGAAGCCGGACTGCTCGTGGCAGGGGACGGCAACCGGGACGCCGCCGGCGAATTTGACGATATCCGCATAGCTGACCCAGGAGGGAGTTGGAATGACGACCTCGTCGCCGGGATTGCAGGTTGCCAGCATGGCATTGAAGATCACCTGCTTACCGCCGCCCGAGACGACGATCTGGCTGGCATCGTAGTCGAGATTATTGTCCCGTTTGAACTTCCTGATGATGGCGGCCTTCAGTGCCGGCGTACCATCCATCGGAGGATATTTTGTATCGCCGGCAAGAGCTGCCGCATGGGCCGCCTCGATCGCGTGGGCCGGAGTGGGGAAATCCGGCTCGCCGGACGAGAGGCTGACGACTTTGATCCCGTTGGCGGCCAGTTCCCTGGCGCGCTGGGTCATGGCGGCGGAGGCGGATATGGAGACGTTTTTCAGGCGGTCTGATATGGCGGACATCGCGATGGTCCTTCAATGAGAGATTGGAACGGGAGACCGCCCGCAGGCGATCAGGATTGTGTCAGTCGGCGAGTTCGGCGGCAGGCGCGATCGTGGCGCCCGCGGCTTCGATCTCGCCGCGCACGATGCCGGCAAGCTCTAAGGCGCCGGGTGTGTCGCTATGGACGAGAATGGAGCGGGCCGGCATTGCGATCACCGCTCCGTCGATTGTCTCGACGGTTCCTTCGAGCAGAAATTTCCGTACGCGTGCACGCACCGAGGCTTCGTCCTTGATGACGGCGCCAGCGAGCCCGCGCGCGACAAGTCTGCCCTCGGCATCATAGGCCCGGTCGGCAAGGAAAAGCGCCAGCGTCTTCAAATGCGCGCGTCTGGCCGCCTGCTGGATCTCGCTGCCTGAAGTGACGAAGACGACGAGGCCGGCATCCACGGTGGCGATCGCATCCATCATCAGGTCGGCCAGCACAGGATCGCGGTTGACCATATTGCCCATGGCTGCGTGGAAGCTGATATGGGACAGCGTGACACCCTCGGCTTTGGCGATCGCCATCAGGGCGCCGAGCTGATAGAGCATCTGCTGGCGAAGCTCATCTGCCGAAAACGCTATTTCGCGGCGGCCGAACCCGAGCCGATCGGGCAAGCCCGGATGCGCGCCGATGCCGACGCCGTTCAGTTTCGCAAGCCGGACCATACGCCCCATCGTATCGGGGTCGCCGCCGTGGAAACCGCAGGCGATATTGGCCGACGAGACGAGTTTCATCATCGCTTCGTCGTCGCACAGCCGGTAGGGGCCAAAACCTTCGCCCATGTCGGAATTCAGATCGATCTTCATCGGTTCTTCCTTTTGACGGCCGGTATCTTTGCTTTCATGCATGCTGCCCGTATCAGGCCATCGCCTTCAGGGCGCCCTTGACCATCCGGGATGTTTGCCTGACGTCGTCAACATAGCGGGCGACGGCCTGTTCCACCCTGCGCGCCTCCGTATGCGTCGAGCGAACGAAGCTCAGACGCGTGCCGATGCGGGCTTGCCCGAGCCGCCACAGGTCGCATTCGATCACGCCGGCGATCTTTGGATAGCCGCCGGCGGTGTTGGCATCGCTCATCTGCACGATCGGCTCGCCGCCGGGGGGGACCTGGATCACGCCGGGCACGACGCCGTGGGAGCGCATCTCAATGGACGCGGTCGGCTTGATCGGCTCGCCTGACAATCGGTAGCCCGTCCGGTCGCTTCGGGAGGAAATCCTCCACGTCTGGTTCCAGAAAGCTTCGCCATCGCCTGCGAAAAGATCGTGCTCGCCGGCCGGCAGGGCACGGATCGGCAGCGTGCCGTCGACAGCAGCCGGAAAGACATCGCGCAGTGCCACGGCCGGTTCGACGACGGCAAGACCCGAGGCCGGCAGCATGGGGATCTCTGCATCCTCGCCGACCGCGATCCGATCGCCCTTCGCCAGAGGCCGGCCGGCATTGCCCCCGAAACCGCCGCGCAGCGACGTACTTCGCGAACCCATGACGATGGGGATATCCAGCCCGCCTCCGACCGAAATATAGGAGCGCGCCAGCCGTGGAGGCTGTTTCAGTTCGAGAACCTGTCCGGGCTCCGCGATGTAAGCGCACCAGGGAAGCAATTCCGATCCGTTAAGATGAGGATTGCCGTCGGCGCCGGTCACGGCAAAGACCACGCGCTGCTCGAAACGCAGGCTGAACGGGAAGGTCTGCACCTCGATCACAGCCGCATTTTCATCATTGCCGACGAGAATGTTGCCGATCCGGACCGCAAGCGGATCCATCGCGCCGCTGGCCGATACGCCGATATCGCGATAGCCGGGGCGGCCAAGATCCTGCGCCGTGTTGAACGGGCCGCTTTCGATGATCTCGATCATAGCTCGATCCTTGCCGGCAGGAACCGCACCGTATCTCCCGGCGCCATCATGGCGGGGCTCGGTAAGGTAGGGTCGAACATCTGCAGTGCCGCGAAGCCGATGGAATTCCAGCCATTCGGACCTGTGAGCATGGCGACGCCGGTCTGCATGCCGCCGATGGTCACGCAGCCCTTCGGCATCTTCAACGAGGGCACGGTCTTTCGCGGCATATAGATGCGCGGATCGAGGCCATGCAGATAGCCGAAACCGGGCGCGCTACCCAAGGCGAAGACACGGTAGGTCGCTTCATGATGGATGCGGACGATCTCGCGATCGCTCAAGCCCGAGAGATCGCAAAGGGCCGGCAGATCCATCGCATATTCGCCGCCATAATGGACGGAAATCTCGATGGTCTTGCCGTTGAGATCGATGCTGCGCGCATTCTCCCATGCCTCCAGCAGCCGGGCGATCACCGCATCAGGATCCTCGGGCGTCTCCTTGAAGATCACCAGCAGGTTGGTCATGCCGGGGATGTTTTCGGCAAGGTCCGGCCAGCCTTTCACGGTCTGGGACAGAGCCCAGATCCGCCGCTGCGCGATGAGATCGAAGTCGCCTGGCGCCTCTAGCAGGAAGGATTTGGCGCCGATCGAGGAAACCCGCGCTTGGCGTTTGGTGGCCGGAACGATTTCGCGTTGCGATGCATGTCTGTTCGTCGTGGCGATCATGATGGGAACTCGATTTCGAACAGAGGATCACCGAAGCCGACCAGTGCGTCGGGCTCGGCGAGCAGCCTGGTCAAAACACCGGAACGGCCGGCGCGAAGGGGGAGCAGGATGTGCCCTACCCCGACAAAGCCGACGATATCCACATTGGACACGGAGCGCGGCAGATTTTGCGGCGTGGTGGAGGTCGGATGCTCGACACAGAAGCGGCCTGCCATTGGCGCCTTCATGACGACCGATGCGAAGCCGAGAGCGCGTGGCGTCGCTCCGGTCGAGCTGATCCGGGCGCCGTCTTTTCCAGCGACGATGATGCGAAGCTGTCCGCCCGGCCGGGAGATTTCGAGACCGTCCACACCGGCGGCCGTCAGCGCCTCGGTGAGCAATGCGATGGTCGCCGGATCGCTGAAATCGATCGCGCTCATGCCGCCCTCCGCAGCTTCAGCCATTGTTCAAGATAATGGATATCCGTCTCGCCGCGCGCGAATGCGCCGTCCTCGAACAGGGCGCGCAGGAAGGGGATATTGGTGGAAATCCCCTCGACCTCAGTGCCGGCAAGCGCTTCGCGCATTCTTGCCATCGCTTCGGCCCGCGTCGGCGCATGGACGATCAGCTTGGCGATCAGAGAATCGTAATAGGGCGAGATCTTGTAGCCGGCATGAATATGCGTATCGACGCGGATGCCTGGTCCCGCAGGCAACGCCAGATGGGTGACGACACCCGCTGACGGCAGGAAACTTTCCGGATCCTCGGCGTTGATGCGGCATTCGAAGGAATGGCCTTCGCAGGTCACATCGCCTTGGATGAGATCCAGGACGTGACCCTGCGCCACCCTTATCTGCGCCTGGACGATATCGACACCACTCGTCATCTCGGTGACGGGATGCTCGACCTGAAGTCGCGTATTCATCTCGATGAAATAGAAAGCGCCATCCTCATAGAGGAATTCGAAGGTTCCGACGCCCCGGTAGCCGATCTGGAGGCAGGCCTTTACGCAAGCCAGGCCGACCGGCTGGATGATGTCGGGCGCAATTCCCGCCGCCGGTGCCTCCTCCACCACTTTCTGATGGCGGCGCTGCATCGAGCAATCCCGATGTCCGAGCCACAGGGCATTGCCGTGATCGTCGCAAATGACCTGTATCTCGATGTGGCGCGGGTGCTCTAAGAATTTCTCCATGTAGAGCGAAGGTGAGCCGAAGGCCTTGCGGGCCTCTTCCCGCGTCAGCGCGATTGCTTCATGCAATAAATCGGCCTTGGGCACGACGCGCATGCCGCGTCCGCCGCCGCCGCCGGCTGCCTTGATGATGACAGGGTATCCGATTTCCAGCGCTATGCGCTCGATCGTGGCGGGGTCATCGGGCAGCGCGGTGTCCGGACCGGGAACGCAGGGGACGCCGGCGGCCATCATCGCGCGTTTTGCCGAGATCTTGTCGCCCATAATGGCAATCGACGACGCGGTCGGACCAATGAAGACCAGGCCGGCCTTTTCGACGGCATCGGCGAAGGCGGCGTTCTCCGACAGAAAACCATAACCCGGATGGATGGCGCCGGCCCCGGCGAGACGCGCCGTCAGAATGATAGCATCCTGATTGAGATAGCTCTTGGCAGCACTCGACGGGCCGATACAGAGAAAGCTGTCGGCGGTGCTGCCATAGGGCGCTTCCCTGTCCGCTTCGGAGCAGATGGCGACCGTCTTCAGGCCGAGCTCGCCGCAGGCACGCTGGATCCGGGCTGCGATCTCGCCGCGGTTGGCGATCAGAACGGTATCGAAGCGGTGCCCGGCGGCAGCGGAATGTTCAAGCGTTTCCGGCATCAGCCAATCTCCGCCAGCAGATCGCCAGTCTCGACCTCGCCGTCGTCGATTTCGGTGAGGTGTGTAATGCGCCCTGCCCGCGGCGCGGCGATCGTGTTGAAGACCTTCATTGCCTCGATGATGAAAAGGGTCTGCCCCTCTTCCACCTCGTCACCGATCGCGACGAATGGCGGCTCCCCGGGCGCCGGGGTCCGATGCAGAACGCCGAAGACCGGCGCCTTCACCGCATAGGTTTTCTCGGGCCTCGAAGGCATATCGGCGCCGGCATCCTGGGCAGGGTTTGTCGTCGATCCCGCCTCTTGCTCGGCAGCAGCCTCCCGACCCGGCGACGTGCGGAAAATCCGAACCGTCACGTCTTTTTCCGTCACGGTCAGCTCGGTAATGTTCGATCGTCCGACAAAGTCGATCAGCGTCTTGATCTTCGAGAGGTCCATATGCGTGCTCGGAATTTCAAACTTCCACCGCGCTGACCCGAAGTTTCAAGTCGCTCGGTGTTGTGATTTTTCGTAGCACGACGCGTCGACTGATGGGGTCAGACGAAGTTTTGATGGAGTGCAATTGGCGCCTTATAGGACATATCGCCGAACGTCAGCGACCGGCAGCCGGAAGCGGCAGAACCCCGCAATAGATTCAATGAAGGAACAATGCTTGTTCTGACGGCTAACAGTGCTATATGTAGGTAAATACCTACATGAGGCAGCCATGACCATTACGACACTTTCCAGCCGTGAACTCAATCACGACGTCAGCAATGCGAAGAAAGCTGCCAGAAAAGGACCAGTCATCATCACTGACCGCGGCAAACCTTCCCACGTCCTTCTGACATATGAGGAATTTCAGCGTCTTTCCGGCAGGCGCCAAAGCCTGGTCGATGGGCTTTCCATGCCGGGCCTGTCGGAAATCGATTTCATGCCACCGCGGGTCGAGATCAAAACCCGCGAAGTTGACCTGTCTTGAGCTATCTGCTGGATACGAATGTCATTTCCGAACTGCGCAAGGTCGGTGACGGGAAGGCTGATCCGGAAGTCGTGGCATGGATTCAGATGGCAAACGCTTCTGACTTCTATCTCTCTGCAATTACCATTCTTGAATTGGAACGGGGCGTGCTTGCGGTCCAACGACGCGATGCCCGGCAAGGTTCACGCCTGCGTACATGGCTTGATGATCACGTGCGTCCGCAGTTCGCCGGCCGGATACTGCCGATCGATGATGCTATCGCAACGCGTTGCGCGCATCTGCATATTCCCGACCGGCGCAACGAGGCGGATGCGTTGATTGCTGCCACTGCACTGGTGCACAATCTTACAGTGGTCACCCGAAACGTGAGAGATTTCGACGGCACCGGTGTCGTCATTGTCGATCCTTGGAAGGGTCAAGCAATGTAGCCGCCTTAGACGGATGCAAGTTGCGCGTCAAAATTGACAACGTTAGCGTTTCTGCATGGGATGCGCAGCCGGTTGTTCCCTCATCGTCAGTTCTTCGTGGGGCCGATGCTCTCCCGCAGAATAAGCTCGCTGTGGATGACGGTGCGAACCGCCGCCGTAGTCTCTCTCTGGTCAATGGCGCCGAGCAACAGATCCACCGCCGCGCGCCCCATCTCTTCCACCGGCTGCTTGATCGTCGAGAGCGGTGGAGAGCAGAATTCGCAGACGGGGGAACCGTCGAAGGAGACGACGGATAGATCACCGGGGATGCTCAGGCCCGTGCGCTGGATACGGCTGACAAATGAAATGGCCATGTCGTCGCTGGTCGCGATGACGGCCGTTGGCTTTTCGGTCAGTTTCACGAAATCGTCTGCCGCCTGGACGCCGATGTCGAAGCCGTGCTGATAATCGAGATGACCGCCCGAGCGGCGCACCGAACCCTCTGACAGTCCTGCCGCCTCGAGCGCCTCGAGCACGCCGCCATAACGCTCGACATCGTGGTAATTGCCTTCAGGCCCCGCAAGATAGAAGAACCGTCGATGACCCAATCGGATCAATTCGGCCGTGACGTCGCGCACGGCCTCGCGGTCGTTGGTAATCACGCTCTGCAGGCCGGCATCACTCATGTCGAGCAGCATCGACACGATCGGCAGGCCGGAATTGGCCAGCGAGCGCCCGTCGACCTCCGGAAGCTTCGACGACAGGATGATGGCTCCGCGCACGCTGCCGCCGAAGGCGAGGTCGAGAATATGCCGTTCTGAAATTTCGTCGCGATCGAGGTTGGCGATCATCAGGTTGTAACCGCCCTGGATCAGCGATTTGTTGATGCTCTGCAGCACCTGCGGGATGATCTGGGAAGCGCCGTAATAGAGCGATCCCGGCAGGATGATCATGATGATGTTGGACTTGCCGACCCTGAGGCCGCGCGCCATGGCGTTCGGCGTGTAGCCCAGTTGCCTGGCCGCGGCATTGATCTTGGCGCGTGTCTTCTCGTTGACCCGTCCGGGATTGGCGAGTGCCCGGCTGACCGTCGATATTGCAACGCCGGCGAGCCGCGCGACATCGGCCATCAATGCACCCGATGGCTCCTCTCCGGCCACATCTTTGTTTTTATTCACGTTTATTTCGGTCTCCCAGGTGCTTCGATTTGCAACTCTAAGGCAGGGGGCGATTTATTGCAAACGTTTGCCAAAAACTGCTTGCTTAAAAAACCGGCTTGGCTATTATCTAGCCATGGCAAACGATTGCCATTTATTAATGCGTTGAAAATCCATGGCTTATTGGACGCGGAATGGCTGTTCCGCACGCGGGTAGGTCATGCCTCGAGAAACGGACAGGTTATGGCAACTGGCGACAGGCTGCGCTTCGGCGTCGATCTCGTGACATTCTTTCATCCCGGCTTCTGGGGCGTCGACAGCCACGATGCGATCGTCGGTTATGCCCGCGCCGAGCCACGCGCCTTCTGGGACAAGATTCTCGACGGCGTCCAGGCTTCCGGCGTTACCGGCGTCGAGCTGACCTTCTCTCCTTTCAACTGGCAGGACGCGATCAAGACCTATGGTTCCGTCGACGCCTTCGCGGCCGAGTTGGCAAGACGTGGCCTGACGCTGTGCAGCGGCTTCTTCGCGGAACTGGAGGCGGCCGGCGACTTTGCTGAGCCCGAGGCCCAGCGCGCGCTGATCGACAAGGCGGAACGATATGCCGACTTCCTGAAAGCCTGCGGCAGCGACATCATGGTGATCGGCGCTCCCTTGCGCCAGACGCTCGGCGCCCAGCCGGTGCAGTTCTACGATTTCGACCGCGCCAAGGTGATCGCCGATTTCCTGAACCGGCTCGGCGCGACCCTCTATGCCAGGGGCGTGCGGCTTGCTCTGCACACCGAGGCGCACTCGATCTTTGCCGCCGCGCGCGACGTCGATCTGATGATGCTGCTCACCGATCCGGCCTATGTGCACATGTGCCCGGACACAGCCCATATCATCGTTGCCGGCTCCGATCCCGTCCAGCTCGTCGATCGTCATCACGAGCGCATGATCATCGCCCATTGGAAGGATGCGATCGGTCCTATGCCCGCCGACACACCGATCGACAAACATATCCATGAACGCCACCAGCCCTATTTCTGCAGCTTCGGCCTCGGACGGGTCGATTGGCCGGCCTGGATACGGCTGCTGCGCGACCGGGCCTTTGAAGGCTGGGCGATCCTCGAACTCGATGCCGCGCCCGATCCCGTCCGCGACATCGCCAACGGGCTCACGCTCGTCCGGCAGGCGCTCCTGCCGATCTATCGCTGACAATCATCCCTAAGACAACAAACGCCCCGCAAAGAGGGCATTTTCAAGAGGTGGAACAATGAAGAACATGATGAAGCTTTTTCTAGCCGGCGCAGCAATCGTCGGCCTATCCGGCTCGGCCCATGCCGAGGACAAGCCGACGATCGAGATCATGTCGTCCTGGACGTCGGGCGGCGAAGCAGCAGCGCTTAACGTTATCAAGACCGAGTTCGAAAAGCGTGGCGGCGTCTGGAAGGATTCCTCGATCGCCGGCTTCGGCGCGGCCGATGCCGCCTTCCAAAACCGGATCGTTGCCGGTGACGCGCCCGGCGCCAAGCAGGGCGTCATCGGTCTCGCTGCCGCAGATTTCATCAACCAGGGACTGTTCAATCCGATCGACGACGTGGCCGCCACCGGCAAATGGGCCGACGCCTTGCCGAAATCGATCCATGATCTCATCACCTATGACGGCAAGGTCTATCTTGCGCCTACCGGCGCCCATGGTGAAAGCTGGATCTTCTATTCGAAGGAAGCCTTCGAGAAGGCCGGCATTTCGCAAGAGCCCAAGACCTGGGACGAGCTCTTTGCCGATTTCGACAAGCTGAAGGCTGCCGGCATCGTTCCGGTCGCCTGGGGTGGCCAGCCCTGGCAGCAGACCAAGGTCTTCAACATGATCCTGCTCTCGCAGGTGGGGATCGACGGCTTCCTGAAGATCTATGTCGATAAGGACAAGAGCCCGGCATCCGTCGAAGGCGTGAAGAAGACCCTTGAGATCCTCGGCAAGCTGCGCGGTTATGTCGATGCTGGTGCTGCCGGCCGCAACTGGAACGACGCGACCGCCATGCTGATTACCGCCAAGGCCGGCGTGCAGTTCATGGGCGACTGGGCCAAGGGCGAATTCACCGTTGCCGGCAAGGAGCCGGGCAAGGATTATGGCTGCATGATCGTGCCGGAGTCGAAGGGCATGGTCTATATCGCCGATGCCCTCTGGTTCCCCAAGACCGGCAAGGCTGAGACCGACAAGGCGCAGAAACTTCTCGCCGAAGTCGTCATGGACCCGGCTATCCAGGTCGAATTCGCCCTCAAGAAGGGTTCGGTTCCGATGCGCTCCGACGTCGACAAATCGAAACTGGACGTCTGTGCCCAGAAGGGTGTCGAACTGATGGCCGCGGGTGCGATCGTGCCGGACCAGGCGATCGTGCTGACGCCCCAGCAGGTCGGCGCACTCGACGACTTCGTCGACGAATACTGGAGCGGCGGCTCGAACGATACGGCCTCCGCGGCCGAGAATTTCTTCGCCATCTTCGAGTAGGATAGCGCCTGTGGCGTCGCCTGATGTCGACGCCACAGCTGCCGGCCGCCGCCTCGCGCGGTGGTGCGAGTCCTGCTTTCCACCCGTCAACGAGCTGGCCGATGTCCATCAAACGCAAGCCCAATCTTTCCGCGACCATCGCCCTTTTGCCGACATGGTTCGTCGCGGTCGTGGTCTTCATCGGCACCATGGCCTGGTCGATCCGCCTGTCCTTCACCAATTCCACACTTTTTCCGTCTTCGACCTATGTCGGCTTGGCGCAGTATTCGAAGCTCTTCTCGTCCGCCAAGTGGCTGGCATCGCTGCAAAACGTGTTGATCTTCGGCGTCCTTTACGTCGCAGGCTGTTTGCTGCTCGGCTTCCTGCTGGCTGCGGCGCTGGATCGTAAGATCCGCTTCGAAAGCGCCTTCAGGACCATATTCCTTTATCCCTACGCCATGTCCTTCGTGGTGACCGGGCTGATCTGGCAATGGATGCTCAATCCGACGCTCGGCATCCAGGCAAGCGTGCGCTCGCTCGGTTGGGAAAGCTTCGTCCTCGACTGGGTGGTCAATCGCGACATGGCGATCTATGCGCTGGTGCTTGCCGGCGTATGGCAGGGCGCGGGGCTCGTCATGGTCATTGCGCTCGCCGGCATGCGTGGCATCGAAGGCGAGCAATGGAAGGCGGCGCGGATCGACGGCATTCCGGTCTGGCGCATCTATGTCTCGATCATCCTGCCCCAGCTCGGACCGGCGCTGGCCGCGGCCGGCATGCTGCTCGCCATGGGCGTGATCAAGACCTACGACATCGTCGTTGCCATGACCAATGGCGGCCCCGGCAATGCGACGGAGGTGCCGGCGAAATTCATCATGGACAATCTGTTCGGGCGCCAGAACCTCGGCCTCGCCACAGCTGGCGCGACGGTGCTTGTCTTCGGCGTGATCATCGCAGTCGCCCCGTTCCGCTATGCGATGCACATGCGTGACAAAGCAAAGGGGGCTGCGTGATGGCCCGCACTCATCCAAATGGTCCGAAGCCGGCACAGATCACCGCCGGGCGCATCGGCCTCTATGCCTTCCTTGTCGTCGCCGCGCTTTTCTTCCTTCTGCCGCTCTACACCATGGTCGTCACCTCGCTGAAGTCCATGGACGAAATCCGGCTTGGGCAGATCTTTGCCCTGCCAGCCACGCTCGATTTCTCCGCCTGGGTGACCGCCTGGTCGGGCGCCTGCATGGGAACCGTCTGCGTCGGCATTCGCAGCGGCTTCTGGAATTCGGTGGCGATCACCCTCCCCTCGGTCGCGCTCTCCGTCTTCATCGGCGCCGTCAACGGCTATGCGCTGTCGCTCTGGCGGCCGCGCGGGGCAAACCTGCTCTTCGGCCTGCTGATGGCCGGCGGCCTAATCCCCTACCAGATCTTCCTCTATCCGATGGTCCGGGCGATGGCGAATATCAATCTCTACAATTCGCTCGCCGGTATCATTCTCGTGCATGTCATCTTCGGCCTGCCGCTGGTGACGCTGCTCTTCCGCAATTATTTCGTCAGCGTGCCGGAGGAGCTCTGCAAGGCGGCGCGCGTCGACGGCGCAGGCTTCTGGCGCATCTTTTTCGAGATCATGCTGCCGATTGCCGTGCCGATGGTCGTCGTGGTCTCGATGCTGCAATTCACCGGCATCTGGAACGACTTCCTGCTCGGTCTCGTCTTTGCCGGGCGCGACAACCTGCCAATGACCGTGCAGCTCAACAATATCGTCAACACCACGATGGGCGAGCGAACCTACAATGTGAACATGGCGGCGACGATCCTCACCGCCATCGTTCCGCTTGCCATCTATTTCCTGTCCGGCCGCTGGTTCGTGCGCGGCATCGCGGCCGGCGCAGTCAAGGGGTAACGCTTCCATGCAATCTGCCGTCTCCGTCAAGGATCTGAAGATCGCCTATGGTGACCATACGGTGATCGAGAAGATGTCGATCGATATCGCGCCGCGGGAGTTCCTGGTGCTGCTCGGCCCTTCCGGCTGCGGCAAGTCCACGCTTTTGAACGCCATTGCCGGTCTCCAGGACATTACATCAGGCGAGGTATGGATCTCGGGCAAGAATGTCAGCTGGGAGGAGCCGAAGGACCGCGGCATCGGCATGGTCTTCCAGTCCTACGCGCTCTATCCGCGTATGTCGGTCCGCAAGAACCTCTCCTTCGGACTTCGCGTCGCCGGTCTGCCGAAGGCCGAGATCGAGGCCCGTGTCGCCCGCACCGCCGCGCTCCTCCAGCTCGACAAGCTGCTCGACCGGCGTCCTGCCGAGCTTTCCGGCGGTCAGCGCCAGCGTGTCGCCATCGGCCGGGCGCTGGTGCGTGAAGTGGATGTCTTCCTGTTCGACGAACCACTGTCGAACCTCGATGCCAAGCTGCGCAACGAATTGCGCGTCGAGATCAAGAAACTGCACCAGCGCCTCGGCAACACCATGATCTACGTCACCCACGACCAGGTCGAGGCCCTGACGCTGGCCGACCGCATCGCCATCATGCGGGACGGCGTCATCCAGCAGCTCGCCGCGCCAGCCGAGATCTACCGCCGCCCGATCAATCTCTTCGTCGCCGGCTTCATCGGCGCTCCTGCGATGAATTTCGTCGAGGGCCGGATCGAGCGCGGCAACGGCGCTCCGGTCTTCCGGAGCAAGGAGCTCACTGTCGATCTCTCCGGTTATTCCTTCCGGGCGGACGCAGCGGAAGGACCGGCTACACTCGGCTTTCGCCCGGAACACCTTGTGCTCGATGGCGCCACGAGCGGCCTGCCCACCATTCCGGGTCGCATTTCCGTCGTCGAGCCGATGGGCTCGGATGCTGTCGTCTGGTTCGACTGGGCGGACCAGAGCCTCTCGCTCCGGCTCATGGGCGATGTCACCCTGCAGCCCGGCGATGCCGTGGCTCCCGGGCTCGATATCGCCAAGGCGTCCCTCTTCGGCGCTGACGGATCGCGGCTGTGACGCGCCATCCCTTTGTTTTCCCGCAATTCCGGACGCGCTTCGCGCCGTTTTGAGGATTGCTCCAGGACAGGATTTGGAAATACATGTCTGAGATCGTCTATGATGCGCTGGTGATTGGCTCCGGCGCGGCGGGTTCCTTTGCGGTAAAGGAACTGACGGCACAGGGATTATCGGTGCTGCTGCTCGAGGCCGGCCCCGCCGTCGGACCGAAGGATTTCGATCCCGCGCGCAAGAAGGCGCCGGCAAGCAGCATCAATATCTGGGAGCGTGCGCGGGCGACCCTCAAGGGCCAGCCGATCCAGGCGCGCGCGGCCTTTTTCACCGAGCGCTTCAGCCACTTCTTCGTCAACGACCGCAAAAACCCCTATACGACGCCGAAGCGCGAACCCTTTCTGTGGATCCGCGGCCGCCAGGGCGGCGGACGCCTCCACAGTTTCGGCCGGGTGCTGCTGCGCTGGACCGACGACGATTTCAAGATCCGCTCACGCTCCGGAAAGGGCGTGGACTGGCCAGTCTCCTATCAAGAACTGGTGCCTTTCTACGACGAGGTCGAGGCCTATCTCGGGCTCTACGGCAACAAGGACAACGTGGCCACCCTGCCGGACGGCATCTATGCGAAGCCGGCAAGCCTGACTCCTGCCGAACAGATCTTCAAGCAGGCGGTCGAAAGCCGCTGGCCGGAAAGGCACGTCGTCTCCTGGCGCTACATCGCGCCTGACGCCGACCGGATGCCGCGACCGCTGCGAGAAGCAAAGGCGACCAGTGAGCTGACCATCCGCTACGACGCCGTCGTTCGCCGCATCACCACGGATGAGAAGACCGGCCGCGCCACTGGCGCGGAGTTCATCGATCGTAATACGGGGAAGGTATCGACAGCGCGAGCCGCGACGGTGGTGCTTTCGGCCTCGCCGATAGAGAGCGTGCGGCTGCTCTTGAATTCGGCGTCGGCGAAACATCCGGATGGGCTCGGCAACAGCTCGGGCGCCCTCGGCCGCTATTTCATGGACCAGCTGCCGTGCCTCGCCTTCGGCTCCTTTTCGAAGGCGAAGGGCTGGGCGGTCGACGAATCCGCGCCGAGCGACCCATTCTACAATCCGTCAGGCGGGATCTTCATTCCCCGCTTCGGCGAGGGCGACGCCGCCCGCGGCGATTTTGACTACCAGGGAAGCGTCGGCCGGGCGCCGGTCTCAGGCGACAGAGATGCACGTCTCGCCTTCTTCGGCTTCGGCCGTATGCTGCCCTATGCCGACAACCGCATCACGCTCGATGTCAGGCGCAGGGATGCCTGGAGCATTCCCGTGCCGCATATCCGCTGCGTCATGCAAGAGGAGGAGCAGGCACTGCTCAAAAGGCAGGAGGAGACGTTGATCGCCATGATCAAGGAGATTGGCGGCGACCTCGAATTCATCGGCTCGCCCACCGGCCTCAAGGAAATGGGCAAGGGCGCCTTTCCCGAAGCCGATGCCTTCAGCCGCTTCATGTTCCGCAAATGGTTCCGCAAGACCATGTGCATGGGCGCCGCAATCCATGAGACGGGCGGGGCGCGCATGGGCGAAACCCCTGAGGCTTCGGTGCTCAACCCCTACAACCAGGTTTGGGATGCCCCGAACCTCATCGTCACCGACGCCAGCGCCTTCCCCGGCAGCGGCATCGCCGGCACGACGCTCACCGTCATGGCTCTGACGATCCGCGCCTGCCGGAATCTTGTCGACCAGTACCGGACGGGACAGTTATAGCCGCGCCTGGAACGAGGAACCCGGGTAAACCGTTTCAGCCTTCGATCAGTGGTCGTCATATAAACTTCGCACTGACATGCTCCTGTCAACAAAAGCAGGAAGGGAAACCCATGTCGCGAACACATCAGGACCAGCTCAGCCGGATAAAGGCCGAAATCGCTGACAGCTTCGATGAAGAGCTGGAAATGCAGATGGAGGAAGACCGGCTCGACGATCTGGTCGCCGAAGGAATGTCGGAACCGGCGGAGCAGACGCTCGAGCGAAAGATCTACTTCCGGGAGCTTTTCCGATTGCAGCACGAACTGGTACGGCTGCAGGATTGGGTTCAGCATAAGAAGCTGAAGGTGGTGGTGCTTTTCGAAGGCCGGGATTCGGCAGGCAAGGGAGGCGCGATCAAGCGCGTGACCCAGCGTCTCAATCCGCGCGTTTGTCGAACAGTCGCGCTGCCCGCCCCTACCGAGCGGGAACGCCATCAATGGTATTTTCAGCGTTATGTCCCGCATCTTCCGACCGGTGGCGAGATCGTGCTCTTCGACCGAAGCTGGTATAATCGCGCCGGTGTCGAGCGCGTGATGGGGTTCTGCACCCCCGATGAACTCGAGGAGTTCTTCCGCTCGGTGCCCGAATTCGAACGGATGCTGGTCCGCTCCGGAATCGTGCTGATCAAATACTGGTTTTCGATCACCGACGAGGAGCAGGAGTTCCGCTTCAATATGCGTATCCACGATCCGCTGAAGCAATGGAAGCTCTCACCGATGGATATGGAAAGCCGTGTCCATTGGGAGGAGTACACCAAAGCCAAGGAAGAAATGCTGGCGCGTACCCACACGGAGGATGCACCCTGGTGGGTGGTGCAGGCCGTGGACAAGAAACGGGCGCGTTTGAACTGCATTGCCCATCTTCTCGATCAGATCCCTTACGAGGATGTTCCGAAACCGGAGATCCAATTGCCGGACCGCATCCGTAACGCCGATTACAACAGGGCGCCGGTTCCGCCTGAAATGTATGTGCCGGAGCGCTATTGAAATTATAGCTTACGCCGCCCCCAGAATTGTCTTCAGGGGGCGGCCCTCGCGGCGTGCTGCCTCTGGACCATTCCCCGCCCGACACTAGGTTCCGCTTCAAGAGTGAGGTTCCGTCGACGTGCCTCAGAGTGGACGAGTGAGGGAATTGCTTGCTTTCCAGTAGCCGATTTTACGCCGATACGCGTGCCACATGGGGATACGAACCAAGTTTCGACGGCGCTCTCATCGCATGGTGGGGTTCCAAACGCGGCGCTCGCGCCGTCTTCGTCGGGGAATTTTCCAGCGGAAAACTCAACATCATCGCCACGTTCAAAGGCGACCTCTTCCATTTTGGCTGGCGGCGATACGCTAACCTTTTGGTTCTCACCGAGAAAGACCGTCTGTGGGAGGTGGATCCCAAGCGACCCGGGACTCGGACCGACGTCACTCCACGAGATTTCCAGACGTGGCAGGTCATCGTTGAACCTCGACACGCCGGAGACAGCCAATTCCTGGTTTCCTACGATCGCAGCCCCGCTGTCGCCGATCTCTATGCAACCGATGCGGATGGACGCGACAAGCGGCTCGTGGAACAAAACAACGGCTCGACCGAAAGCTGGTTGTTGAATGAGGCGCAGGTGCCATGCATTCGCGTCGAGCTGACCGCCTCCGGAATGAGGCGATACCTTCACCGCAGCGATGCCGACAAGCCGTGGCAAGAGATGGCGGCAGTCGAGCCGGATGACACGCTGGTCATCTGGCGTACGGACAGGTCAGGCAATGCCTTCGAGGCGCTTTCCAGCCGCCAGCGGGACAAGATCGCGTTGGTTTCGCTGGACCCGGTTACCGGCAGTGAGACCGTGCTGGTCGAGGACGGCGATGTCGATGTTTCAGACGCGCTGCGCTTCACGCCCGCCGAACCGGCTGACGTCGCCGTCATTCGCGACGGCTATCCGCGATATATCGCCCTTTCGGAAAGGGGTACGATCTTCACCGGGCTCGTTCTGGATCGCGGCGGCCATGCCGATATTGAAATCTCGGGCTCTTCGAAGAATGGTTCGCTGCTCACAGTCGCGATCTCCTACGATGAACGACCCTACCAGCACTATCTTCTAAACTTGGCGGACAAGAGCAAGACGCTCCTTTCCGCGCCGGCAGAAAAGCTCAGATTCTTTTTGGCAACCACGAAACCTGTTTATTTCACTGCGAGAGACGGCGAGCAGATCCCGGCATTGTTGACGCTTCCGAGCGTCGCACCCGCTCCTGTGCCGACCATCGTCATGGCTCACGGCGGCCCCGCCCGCCACGACAGCTGGGGTTACAGCATCGGGAAGAGCTTTCTCGCAAGCCGCGGATACGGAATCTTGTCGGTCAACTATCGCGGCTCGACCGGCTTCGGGAAGAGATACCAAACTCTGGGCTATCGGCAGTTCGGGCGAAAGATGCAGGACGATATCGCCGATGCCGGGCGATGGCTGCTCGCCCAGGGCATCGCGGCTGAAGGCAAGCTTGCGGTCGCCGGCGAAAGCTACGGAGGTTTCATGGCCGCGTTGGCGATGGCCGGCGATGACGGCCTATTTTCCGCGGCAATCATCGACTGTGCGATTTTAGACCTGCCTTATCAGATGCAGAACAATCCCGCCGGTTGGGGTTTGTTCCTGGGCCAGGTCATGCGCTACTTCGGCAATCCGGATGATCCCGGCGATCTCACGCAGATGCGGGAATTCTCGCCGCTCCACAATGTGGAGAAATTGCGTGGATCGTTCCTGCTCACGGCTGGAATGGAAGATCCGGTTGTCGGTTTCGAGCAGACAAAAGCCTTCGAGAAGGCGTTGCGCAAGGCGGGTCTCGATGTCACGGCACTATACTTCGATCGGGAGGGCCATGGCTATGTTGACTGGCAAACAAAACTGGTGCGCGCCCGCGAAGTGGAGCTATTTCTCAGCCGCAAGCTCGGCGGCAAGGCAAAAAAAATCGATCCGCTGGCCTTGTTGTCAAAGCACTGGATTCAGGGCCGTTTTGCCAATGGTCGGCGAAATATTCGCGCTCGCCGAGTATAAACCGCGAGAATAAAGCCTTGATACGCTCCCTGATTGCCCTAACCTTCCCCCTCGCACGCCCGATATGGCGGGTTTTGGCTTTACCTCGGAGGCACCTATGGTTGACGTTCAGAGTGTTAATGCAAATACCAGCGGATATTACATCCATCCCCTTGAAGATTTTGAAATCGACGCCGTGAATGGCGCAGGCTCGTGGGTCGGCCATGTCGATCGTGGGCTGATAGGCGGCACGTTTGCGGCCGGCGGCGCTCTTGCGAGTACCGGAAGCCTCGGCACAGCCGGTATTGCCGGCGGTGCCGGATTCGCAGCAGGGGCGTCGGGCAGCATATATAATGGCGGCCTCTCTGGCGGTGGCAACAGCAGCGGCCGTGTCATCTGCACGCATTTCTTCAGGCGCGGCATGCTTGACCGCGATCTTTGGCGGGCGGATCTGGAGTTCACCTTTCAGTCCCTGTCCCAGACGACGGTTCGCGGATATCAATACTGGGCGATCCCCTATGTCCGCCTGATGCGTCGCAGTCCGCTGGCCGAAAAAATCATGTATCCTCTCGCCAGAGCGCGGGCTCTGGAGATTGCCTACCAGGCCGGGCGCCGTCCGAAGGGCTCGCTCAGTGGCAAGGTGGTGCGCCTTATCGGCGAGCCGCTATGCTTCCTGATCGGCAGCGTGGTGAAGCAGAAGGACTGGGCTCCGCTTTGGGTGGAGAAGACCGAGGCGACAGGAGGTCAATCATGACGGCTCTTTCGAAATTGATCATGCAGGAAGTTGCGTTATCGGCAGTCTTGGCGGCAGGCGCGGTCATCGGCATTCCCAAGCTGACCGACCCCAATGCCGCCGCCAATTATCCGTTGGCGATCGGGGTTTTCCTGGCAATGGCCGCGACCTTCGTCGCCTACGAGCTTTTCGTCACGAAATCATCCTGACGTTACTGTCTGGTTTTGAAAAGCCTGTGACTTTTCACCGGCCGGGAGGCGTAAATCTCCCGGCCGTTATGATTCAATCCTATACTTAATCCTGTCCCGGCATTCAAAAGTCATCGTCTGCAGGTTGACGCTTTCCCGCAGCTGCCTAATTTTCCCGTGCACGTAGTGTTTTCGACTACTTCCCGAAACAAACAAAGGGTGAGTTAAAGTGCAGGGTATCAAAGAACTTTCGAGTACGGAGATTGAAAACGTATCCGGTGGTGGTGTCAGCTCCGGTGTTCGGGGCGCAATCGACGGCGCAGCCGCACTCGCAGGCGGTGGCGCTCTGGGCTACGCCGCAGCGATTGGCGCGGGCGTGGGCATTTCCGCCTTCGGCGTCGGAGCGCTTGCCGTCGGTGGCGCTGCGCTTGGCGTCTACGGTGTCTACAGACTGGCGAGAGCTTTTGCCTGAGCTTTAAAACATGGGGGCTCCGCCCGAATGGCGGGGGCTCCCTTCCTCCCCTTAACGACCATATCTGATCACAATGAGCCTGTTTCGCCGAGAAGCCCTCGAACGGCAGTCCCAGCGTTTAACGGGAACGGTATCGATGGCGGTGCCCATGGGGTGGCACGTCACTGGCTATCTGATGGCCGGTATTCTCATCGCCGTGCTGATCTTTCTTTCCATCGCAAGCTATTCCCGCGTTGTCACCGCAACCGGCATTATCCAGCCGGACAAGGGTGTTGCAGTCGTCATGCCCTCGCGCTCAGGCGTCATCATGAAGATGATGGTCGCAGACGGCGATCAAGTCGAAGAAGGCCAGGAACTGGTCGCCGTGCGCTCCGAGGACTACCTGGTCAGCGGTGAATCGGCCTCCGAAAAAGTCGCCGAGATGCTCGACCGGCAGAATGCGAGCATCAGCGAGCAACTGGCGGAGGTCAAAAACGATGAAATTGCCCAAACGGCGCAATTCGACGCGCAGATTGCCGGTTACCAGACGCAGATCGACAAGCTTCAGAGCCAGATCGTTCTGCAAAGGGAGCTGATCACCTCGATCGAGAAAGATGTCGAGCGCATTCGCGGCCTGGTCGACAAGGGTATCGTTCCACGACGAGACGTGACGTTGAGAGAAGATTCGCTCACCGAACGGCGCCAGCAAATGGCGGTGCTGGAAAGCACGTTGACGGAACGGCGCTCGGATCTCTCCGATGCCGAACGAATGCTCGATCAGGTCAAGGCGCGCTCAAACGAAAAGGTCGCAGCACTCCAGTCGCAGCGTGAGGATATCAATCGCGGCCTCGCCACCAACGAACAGTCCCGCGCCTATGTGATCAGATCGCCGATCGGAGGCACGGTTTCTGCCCTCACGGCCAAGATCGGCGAGCCGCTGAACACGCAGCAGGCGCTCATGAGCGTCGTGCCGCTGAATGCAACATTGCATGCGCAACTGGACGTGCCCAACGCCGCCGTCGGTTTTGTCGAGGTCGGGCAGGAGGTACGGTTGGCGATCGATACCTTCCCTTACCAGAGCTTCGGGACGATCGCAGGTCGCGTCAAGAGCCTGTCGAAAAGCCCGATCAACCGTGGCAGCGGCGCGAGCACCAACCTGAACTATCTCGTGACGGTCGACCTCGAGCGGCAGAGCATCACGGCCTTCGGGAAGCAGCAAGCGCTGTTTCCCGGCATGACCTTGTCGGCCCGGATTGCGACCGCGCGCCAATCTCTACTCGAATGGCTGTTCGAGCCGTTGTTCGCCCTTCAACGACGATAGGACCCGCGATTGTCTGCTAGAGCACTTCAGGCCGGGTTCTTTTCAACCTCACGGATTCGTCTCATTCGTCAGAATGAGGTCAGCGAATGCGGTCTGGCCTGTCTGGCAATGATGGCGAGCTTTTACGGGCACGACGTTGATCTGGCGACGATGCGCCGACGTTTCACCCCATCATTTCGAGGAGCCCCGCTGTCGAGCCTGATCAAGATCGCAGACCAGGTCGGCCTCCTGCCTCGCGCCGTCAAGCTGCCGCTGGAGGAGCTGCCCAATCTCGCATTGCCGGCGATCCTCCACTGGAACATGAACCATTACGTCGTCATCGAGCGGGTTTCCGGCGACAAGGCGCTGATCCACGACCCTGCTGGCGGCAGTGAATGGCTTCAAATGTCTGAGGTTTCGGACCACTTTACCGGCGTTGCGCTGGAGTTGCGGCCAAACGAAGCATTCGAGAAGAAAACGGAGCGTACGGTGTTGCGCTGGTCGCAGCTCTGGACGCGGATCAACGGGCTTGGAAGTTCATTCCTCCAGGTCATCGTCCTCAGTGTCGTGCTGCAGATCTATGTGCTTGCCCTGCCCTACTACTTGCAGATCGGCATAGACAACGCGCTGCCGGCGCTCGACCACGATCTGCTTGCCGTGCTTGCGCTTGGTTTTGGGCTGTTCACCGCGTTCAATGCGAGCGCGAGTTTCCTTCGCTCCTTCGTGATCCTGGCGGCAGGCTCGGCATTGGGCTTCGGCATCGCCTCGAACATCGCCAGGAAACTGTTCCGCTTGCCGCTCGACTGGTTCCAGAAGCGGGAGGTCGGCGACATTCTCTCCCGCTTCCAGTCGGTGACGCCGATCCAGAAGATGCTGACGGAAGGTGTTGCTGGAACGTTGGTCGACGGGTTGCTCGCGCTGACGACGCTGGCGATCATGTTCTTCTACAGCGCCAAGCTTGCAATGATCGCGCTGACCGCCTTCTTCCTCTATTTCGTCGTTCGCCTGATATCCTTCTCGTTCGAGCGCCGCGCCCAGGAAGGCAGTATCATCGCGCACGGCAAGGAACAGACGGCGCTCATCGAGACGATACGCGGTATCCAGACCTTTCGTCTCTACAATGGTGAAACGATGCGGCATGCCATGTGGCAGACATTGTTGACGGATGCCGTCAATGCCAACATCCGCTCCTCGCGCATCGGCATTTGGCAAACGACCGGCAATGCCTTGTTGTTCGGCCTGGAGAATGTCGTCACCATCTATCTCGCAATCGGCTTCGTCATGAATGGCGGCTTCAGCGTCGGCATGGTTTTCGCCTACCTCGCCTATAAAGGTCAGTTCCTCGAAAAGGCCGGCAATCTCGTCGATCAGGGCATGGCGTTCTTGATGCTACGGCTGCATCTGGAACGCTTGGCCGATATCGCCTTGGACGAGGATGACAGAAGCTTTGCCCCCAGTTCCATGGCCGTCACGGAATTAAAAGGACGGATGGAGCTCAAAAGCGTTTCCTACCGCTATTCTCCAACCGATCCCCTCGTTCTCCAGGAGATCGACTTTTCCGTTGAAGCCGGCGAACATGTGGCCATCACCGGGCCGTCGGGCATGGGTAAATCGACGCTCCTCAAGGTGATGCTCGGGCTGCTGTTGCCTCAATCCGGTGAGGTGGCCGTCGACGGTCTTCCCCTCCAGCAGTTCGGTCACAAGAGCTTTCGCGACCAGATCGCAGCCGTCCTGCAGGACGACAATCTCTTCGCCGGATCCATAGCGGACAATATCACGCTGTTTGCCGAGCAGGCCGATCTTGAAGCCATTGCCGATGCCGCACGCGCTTCGGCAATTCACGACGAGATCATGAAAATGCCGATGCAATATGAAACGCTCGTCGGCGACATGGGATCGAGCCTCTCCGGCGGCCAGAAGCAGCGCGTGTTGCTGGCGCGCGCGCTTTATAGAAAGCCGAAAATGCTTTTCCTGGATGAAGGCACATCTCACATGGACGCCGCCAACGAAGCGCGCGTCAATCATTCCATACGCTCACTCGGCATTACCCGCATCGTCGTCGCTCACCGGCAGGAAACCATCGCCGCCGCCGACAGGGTTCTTTACATGGACGGCGAAGGCCTGCGACCTCTCGGTCCGCCAAAGGAAGTCATCAGCCTGCAACTGGGCGAAAGCCTGAGCACGCGTTGAGAGCGTGACGTCGCGCCTGGTTTCGGATTGCATCAAGCGGCGCTGCCAGCCACGCCGTCCAACTGCTTGAGAGCCTCATCCGGCAGCGCGAGCCAGGCGGCGGCGAGGTTCTCCCTGAGATGGCCGACGGACGAAGTGCCGGGGATCAGCAGGATATTTTCCGCGCGATGCAGCAGCCAGGCGAGCGCCACCTGCATGGGCGTGGCTTCAAGGCGTGCGGCGACATCGGACAGGGTGGACGACTGCAGCGGGCTGAACCCGCCGAGCGGGAAGAACGGCACATAAGCGATGCCGTCGCGCGCGAGGTCGTCGATCAGCCTGTCGTCGCTCCGATGCGCCAGATTGTACTGGTTCTGCACGCAGACGATCTCAGTGATCCCACGCCCTTCGGCGATTTGTTTGGATGTGACGTTGCTCAGCCCGACGTGACGCACCAGGCCTTGCCGCTGGAGATCGGCGAGCGCCGTCAGGGGCGCTTCGATCGACCCTTCGGCCGGACCGTGCACGTCGAACATGATCCTGAGATTGACGACATCAAGCACATCGAGGCCGAGATTACGGAGGTTGTCGTGTACTGCCTCCGTCAGCTCTTCGCGCGAGCAGGCCGGAATCCAGGATCCATCCGCGCCGCGCCGGGCGCCAATCTTGGTGACGATGACGAGATCGTCGCGATAGGGATGCAGCGCTTCGCGGATGATCTGGTTGGTGACGTGCGGGCCATAGAAGTCGCTGGTATCGATGTGGTTTACGCCGCTCGCGACCGCCTCTCGCAGCACAGCCAAGGCCGCGCCATGATCCTTGGGCGGGCCAAATACGCCAGGCCCGGCAAGCTGCATGGCGCCATAGCCGAGCCGCTTCACGCTGCGGTCGCCGAGGTTGAACGCGCCGCACTGATCGATAGTGGACATGACCTAATTCCTTTCAAGAGGTGACGCCAAGATAGGCCCAAGATAAGCCCAAGATAGGCATTGTCGGTACGCGTGAAAATTGGCTATAATCCGCATGGGCTGTGCAGAATGGCGAACAGTGAAAGCAGATCTAAGTGACCTCAATGCCTTCGTTGCCGTGGCCCGTGCCGGCGGTTTTCGCGAAGGCGCGCGCGTTAGCGGCAGCAGCGCCTCCTTCCTCAGCGAAGCGGTGCGCCGCCTGGAGGCGCAGCTCGGCGTCAGGCTGCTCAACCGGACGACACGCAGCGTTGTCCCGACCGAAGCAGGCAAGGGCTTGCTGGAGCGGCTCGGCCCTGCTTTGAGCGAGGTGGAGTCTGCCCTCGACGTCGTCAACGGTTTTCGCGACAGGCCGGCCGGTGCGCTACGCCTCAATGTGCCGGTCAGCGCGGCGCGGCTGGTGCTGCCCACCATCGTTCCGCCGTTCCTTGCCGCCTATCCCGATATTCGGCTGGAAGTGGTCACCGACGAGAGCTTTGTCGACGTGATCGCGGCCGGCTGCGACGCCGGCATCCGCTATGACGAGCGGTTGGAGCAGGATATGATCGCGATACCGATCGGGCCACGCGTCCAGCGCTTTGCCATCGCAGCCTCCCCGGACTACCTCGATCGCCGTGGCCGGCCGCAACATCCGAGCGAGCTGCTCGGCCATGCCTGTCTATTGGGTCGCTTTGCCAGCGGCGCGATGACGGCGCCGTGGGAGTTCGAGCGCGATGGCGAGATAGTGCGAGTGGACCCGACGGGGCCGCTGATCGTGCGGGTCGGCGGGGCGACCGATTTGGCCGTCGATGCAGCGATATCAGGAACAGGGATAGTCTGCCTCTTCGAGGACTGGCTGCGCCCGCATATCGACAGTGGCGCGCTCGAGCCCATCCTCGAACCGTGGTGGCAGCGTTTCTCCGGGCCATTCCTCTACTATCCCGGGCGTCGGCTGGTACCGGCGCCGCTCCGGGCATTCATCGACTTTGTCAAGGCATCGGCTCCGGCATAATTCTTTAGCCGGAATCGATCTAGGGATAAAATGGTGTCGCAATTCAAGGTGTTACAGCATCCTTTGCGCGTCTAAAAGATGCGGCGCTGTAAGCGGCCTTAATGGCCGACGATGCGCTAAAGCATCTCTCGCAAAAGTGTGCAGCGGTTTTGCGGCAAAGACATGCGGAAAACAAAGACCTAAAGCGCGGCACGCGAATCTGAAAGATCGCGACGCGCTTTAGAGCTTGACCTCGGCATTGTCGCCCATATCAGGTTTGCTGTTCGAGACTGCTGCGGCCGCCATCTTGATATAGCTGATGATCGTGCCCGGGCTGTCCCAATATTCCGCCGAAGCCGGCGTCATCTTGAGGATACGGATGGAAGGATCGTCGGGATTGTCCCACCAGGCCTTTGCCGGCGTCGCCCATAATTCCCTGATTCTCTCCCGGTCGTTTTGCACCTCGGCCGTCCCCGATACGGAAACATATTTCTGTCCCTTGGTGTCGGCAAAGGCGAGGCACACGTTTGGCCAGCGAGTGATTTCATCGTCCTTGTGACTGCCGACATCCGTCAGAAAATAGATCGCATTCTCGAGCTGCGCGGTATAGGCGGACATCGGGCGGGCTCGCAGATCGTCGCCGCTGCGGGTCGTCAGCATGCAAAACCCGATCTTGTCGATCAATTCCCATACCCGTATCGCATCGTCTTGATTGGCCATCGTCATCTCCGTCTGTGCAAGAGACGAAGTAACCATCAGCCGCGGCCGATGTTCCCAGTCGGCGGGCCTCATGAGCCGATTCCCAAGGCGATCGAGGCACGCAGTCGATCAATGGACGCTTGGGGTTTTCATGACAATTGCGAAATCTTCGGCGACCAGTTCGCTGACGGCGATGAGAACTTCCTCCCGGGAAAAGCCCGATGTCAGAGCGCGTTGAATCAGATCCTGCAGATCCGGCTCCACGACATCGCGGCAATCCTCAAGGCGTTCTTCCGAAACGGTGAGGCTATTGAGTTCGTCCATTGTCTGTCCTTTCAGGGGGATGTAACCGCCAAGGCCCGGGAAGGCTGGCGAGGATAAAGCCGTTAACGGGCGGCCACCGCCCGCTTCGGACCGGGCAGCAGGCCTTCACGCTGCATCTGCTTGCGTGCAGCCTTGCGATGTCGGCTGATCGCCTGTGCCTTTTCCCTGACGCGCCGTTCGGACGGCTTCTCATAGGCGCGCCGTTCCTTCATTTCGCGGAACAGCCCTTCGCGCTGCATTTTCTTTTTCAAGACTCTGAGCGCTTGATCGACATTATTGTCTCTGACGAGTACCTGCATTTCGAGTTCTCCTTGTTTGGGATGGTGCGCCGGTCGCCGCTCAGCCGAGCTGCTCGGCGATCAGAGCCTGCAATTCGCGGCGGGTGAGAAGGCAGGGAAACGGCTTCCAGCTCCTGGGAGCATTGCGGACAGCCTCGTCATCCTCACGCGGATTCGCCGCCGCAACCGCGGTGGCTGTATGTGTGTTGTTCAAAAAGAAATCCTTTGCCGGCCTTGGCCGGCGTTATCGATTGTTTGTGGGATTGCCCATCACGCAGCCTTAAGGCGCGCGCCGATGCATAAGCGTCTCAATCAGCAGCCGGCACCGGCTTGGATTTCCGCTTGGATCGGGTACATCAGCAACATAGGGCTCAGCGAGCAGAATTGCAACGGATAGCCCGGATGGTTGGCTCGGGGCATCGCCGATCGCCTTCAGATATACTCGCTGCCATTTTATTCAAGTTAGCCGGGTATAGTTTTTGCCGAATTTTCTTCAATTTTGCGCGAGAGTGACATTATTCCGCCGGAATGGAAGCAACGCGAAGACCGCCGTCGAAATTAACCTTCTGTTAAATAGACCATTGACTTGTAGTATTAATAGGTTGTTAAAGGAGCCGCTCGCTGAGGTCGAAATTGACCCGCCAATAAACATTTTAGGAGAGAGCCATGGCTTCGCTGATACATGCAACTGATGATAGTGCAACATTTCAAGAAACTGATGTTATTTCCGGAAACCTGCTTTCCAACGATTCTTCCGACAACGGCCACCTGTTCCTGCGCGCATTCGATGGCGCAAGTGTTGGCGCCAAGAGCGGCAACAGCCAGGTTACTGAAATCCAGGGCGATTACGGCACCTTCTTCGTCAAGCCGGACGGCAGCTACACCTATGTCCTGAGCGACGCTGCCAAGATCGGTTTCGCCAACGGCGAATCGTTCCAAGAGAAGGTTTCCTACAAGATCTCCGACGGCAGCGGTCACACCGACGTCGGCCTGTTCACTTTGAACATCCAGGGCGTAACCAAGCCGATCGCAGTCGACGATACCTTCAGCTTCACCGAAGGCAACGCCATCGGCGGCAACGTTCTGGATAACGACATTGCCGGCGACAACGGCAAGATGTTCCTGCGTCAGTTCCTGACCGAGCAGGTAGACGGCAAGGATGGCGCCGTTACCGACGTTGCCGGCACCTACGGCATGTTCCACGTCAAGGCGGACGGCACATTCACCTATGAACTGACCTCCGATCTGGATGCAGGTCAGACGTACACGGAAGTTCTCCGTTACTACAAGATCTCCGATGGAGAAGGCCACACGGACACTGCCAAGGTGACGCTCAACATCACCGGCACGGATGCTCATCCCGACGGCGTCGGTGTTTGATCCGCAGCGATAGATCAGTGAGACACGACGCCCGCCGCGCAATCGGCGGGCGTCCGCATTTTCGCCACTTGATACAAGGCCCGGCGGGAGCCGGTATATAATCCTTTTTAGCTAGTTCTTATAGACGCAGGGGAGGCGTAGTCTCGAAGTTCGGAGGACACGCCCTTGACCGAACACATCGAACCCAAGCAAATCGCGACAGACGATCTGACGAAAGTCTGGTCCGTAACAGAGTTCTGCGCTCGCCATCGGATAGATGACGAGGAGCAGGCGCTGTTGCTCAAACTTTTCGGCCCGTTCGCGACCGCCTCCGAATTGCTTCACAATGCCAAGCGCGCGCCAAGGTTCAGATGAGCCCCTCTTCAACCTCACAAATCCCGGCAAGTCATTCGGTGAACGAGACGGCGCGAGATATCGCCTGATCGGGTGACGCTCGCTATCTTGCCTCTCCTTAGACTTTTGGGCAGTAATCGAAATGGTGCGATCGTTGCATTTGGCGGAACCATCATCGTGAAAACGAGCGGCGCTGATATGGATCATGTCGATATCGTTGATGCTGTCTATCAGGCGGCGGTCCGTTCAGAACTATGGCCGGATACGCTGTGCGCGATCGTTGATTACGTCGGTGCTGTCGCCGGAAATATTGTCTATCAGGCGCCTGATGGCCGCGGCAGCTTTCTGATCCCCGGCCGCATGCGTGAAGATTTGAATGCGCTCTATCTTCAGCATTACACGGGCAATCCCTATGCCCGTGCGTTCGAGAAGGTAAGGCCGGGCGAGATCGCGGTCGGCAACAAGCTGATCGATGCCGAGGCCGTCCGGCATTCGGCCTTTTATGCCGATATCTGCGAGCCTCAAAACATCTTCAATCAGCTCTTCCTGCCGCATGCCAGCCTGCACGAGCGGGGAGGTATTGGCGGTGTCGCTCTGTTCCTGTCTCGTCAACAAGACGAGCACGCTGTCGAAGCGGCAGCGCGGTTAGAGCGGCTGAGCCCGCATATGGCGCGGGCGATCGATCTTTCCTTTCAGGTAAACCGGATCGCCCGCGCACCCGAATTGCCGCAACGGCTGATCGATGCAATCGCGGATGCGGCCGTGCTGATCGATAGTCGGGGTGCCGTCCTTCTCTTGAATGCGGCAGCCGAAGCACTGCTCAAGCAGGCTGACGGCATTTTTCTCAGCCGATCCGAGAGACCCTCGCTTGCCGCCCATATTTCGAAGACATCCACCCGCCTAGTGAACGCCATTCGTCAGGCTTTGCTGATAGCCGATGGCGAAGACACGCCTTTCGACGGGGCATTGTCGATCTCCCGGCCATCGGGTTTGCCGCCCTATCTGGTGATGATCACGCCGCTTGCACCGACAGCGGTTTCGATATGGGATGCGGTTGATAGCGGAGCGCGCGTCCTCATTCATATCGTCGATCCGGAAGCGAAGACGCGTCGGCAAGCGCAACAACTGCAACACATCTTCGGCCTGACCGAAGCCGAAACCCGTGTCGCCGCACTGGTCGGCAGCGGAATGAATCTGCCCGAGATTGCCCGGGTTCTTGGAATTTCGTCCAACACGGTAAAAACCCACACCGGCCGATGCTTTGGCAAAACGGGGGTACGATCCCAGGCGGCGCTCGCCAGGCTGATTGCCTCGATCCCGATCGCCGGAAACAGGCCGGCGACGCCGTCCCGCACGAATGGAAAGAGCCGTCCGCGGCAATCGTAAATTCTACGTCTTTTGCGAGAGCCGCAAAGAACGCTGTAGCACTCTGAATTATGCAGTAGCCATCTTCACGCGGGAGATATGGTCTGGAGAGACCGCTGCGTGACCTCATAGGTCCGGGCGATTTTCCTGAATTGCTGCTCACTCTCTGCACAAAATCTGCAATTCGGCGCGGCATTCTTCCGCCATGAGCAAGAACGACATCCCGCCCCGCGTCACACCGCCCGTTTTGCCGGATCGCCTCCGCAATGATGGATGGTGGCTGACGGAGGCGAGCTGGCCTCGAGGGACCGCCTCCGAGGAGACCCCAGCAACCATGCTCATCGTGATCGAAAAGCGGCATCTACGAGAGGAGCACCAATGGACACAACCGACACGCTGACAGAAGCAAAGCCCATCAGGCGTGGCAGTAGCCGGATTGCCACGCTGTCTGCGCTGGTGGCGCTGGCTGATTTTATGATCTTTGGTCAGATGTCCGGGATAAACCTTTTCCTGTTTGCGCTCGCCGTCTGCGTCGGCATTCTACTTTCGGCCGGGAAGATCCGAGCGCCGTCAATGGCTGCTCTCCTGTTTGGTTTCTCGGTTCTGGCGTCGGCACCTCTGCTGGAAGCGCCCTCATTAACCGGCATCGCCCTTTGCTTCAGCGCGCTGATAGCGGTTGCTCTCATCGTCGCCAGGCTTATGCCTCGCAGTCTGACCGGTCTGCCGCTGGTGTTTCTCCGTTTCACTCTTGTCATTCCCTTGCGGCTTGCCGACGATATTAGGAAATATCTTAAGACGCCGGCCAGACGTTTCTCCTTCACCGTCGTTTGGCAGGGCGTCGGCCTCTGGATCATGCCGCTCGCTCTCGCCGCAGTCTTCGTGTTCCTCTTTGCGGCTGCAAACCCGCTGATCGAGATCGCGCTGCGCAGCATCCGCTTTGCCGTTCTGTTGCAGTTTCTCGACCTTTGGCGGATCGGCTTCTGGATGATGATCGCTACTGTGGTCTGGGCGATGTTGCGGCCGCGCCTGAAGCGGCGCGCTGCGAGGTCGCAAGCCAGCAGGGCGTTCGTCATCGTGCCGACCAGAAATGCACCGTTCGGCCAGGCCTCCCTGCTGCGGTCGCTGTTCCTCTTCAACGCGCTCTTTGCCGTGCAGACACTTCTCGATCTCGTCTATCTCTGGGGCGGCGCAGACCTGCCCGATCACATGAGTCACGCAGAATATGCTCATCGCGGCGCCTATCCGCTGATTGCGACGGCGCTTCTGGCCGCCGGTTTCGTTCTCCTCGCCATGCGTCGCGGCGGGCCTGGCGATCAAAGTTCGCTGATCCGCGGCCTCGTCCATGCCTGGATAGGCCAGAACGTCCTTCTCTGCCTGTCCTCGATTCTGCGGCTTGGACTTTACGTCGAGGCCTATTCGCTGACGGAGCTGCGCGTCGCCGCCGGCCTCTGGATGGGCATCGTCGCTGTCGGCCTCGTCTTGATCCTGCTGCGCATTCTGCTCGACCGATCCAACGAGTGGCTGATCGCCACGAACCTCGCTTCGCTGATTGCGGTGCTCTATATCAGCGCCTTCATCGACTTCCCTGATGTCATCGCCCGCTTCAATGTCGTCCACAGTCAGGAAATCAGCCAGGAAGGCCCGCCGCTCGACCTTGATTATCTCTCCTCGCTCGGTCCTTCCGTCATTCCGGCGCTCGATCTCTACCTCCTCAAGCTGCCGGATCACCTGATCGAGCAGAGGAGCCAAGCTGCGACAGTTCGGCACTACCTCGCCAGGAATTTTGAGATGCGCCGGCGGGACTGGCGGAACTGGACCTTCCGGGCGGCGCGGTTGGAGAGTTATCTTCTGGCTCCCATTGCAAGACAGAACGAGAACGATAACAACAGGCACGACAAACCAATGCAGGACTAGTGATGGCGCCCCGCATTCTCGTCGTCGATGACGAACCTCATATCCGCGACGTGATTTGCTTCGCCCTTGAGCGCGCCGGCCTGGCATCGACGGCCGCCCGCAACGGCACCGAGGCGATGACGGCCTTCCGCCGCGGCAACATCGATCTCATCATCCTCGATATCGGCATGGCCGACATGGACGGCCTGGAGGTCTGTCGCCATATCCGCAAGACGTCGGCATTGCCGATCCTGTTTCTTTCGGCGCGCGACGAGGAGATCGACAGGGTGCTCGGGCTCGAAATCGGCGGGGACGATTATGTCACCAAGCCGTTCAGTCCGCGCGAACTCGTGGCTAGGGTCAAGGCGATTTTGAAGCGCAGCAGCAATGAAGTGGGGGCTGACAGACGCCACGCCACCCTTGTCGCCGGTGAACTCAGCCTGGATCGGCGTGGCAGGACGGTCATGTTTGGAGAGAGCACCATCGCAATGACAGCGCTCGAATTCGCAATCCTGGATGCATTATTGTCACGCCCCGATATGGTCTTCAGCCGCGAACAGTTGATGGAGGCGGCCTATGGCGCCGGAACCTATGTCGCTGACCGGACGATCGACAGCCATATCCGCAACATCAGGGCCAAGTTCCTGGCGGTCGGCGGTTCCGCGATCATTGCAACCGTTCACGGCATCGGTTTCAAGCTCGCCGCCGACATCGGGAGGAAGGCCTGATGTCGGCACCGAAAGTCAGGACGAAGTGGCGGCCGACGCTGGCGCTGATCGTCTATGTCGTGCTTCTCGCGGTCATGGCGCTGCCGATCCTGATCGTCATCTGGTTTCGTGCCGTGGAGGCGAGTTCGAACCGGATGGCACCAGCGGAGATCGGCGCCCTCGTCGTTGCATTCATCCTGACGCTCGGTGTTGCCTATGTGCTGACGCGCACCATCACCGGGCCTATCGACGCTTTGATCGCCCGGACGGAAGAGATCGCCCGCGGCGGCAAGGGAGCAATCCAGCCGCTGGAAAGCTATGGAACGCGCGAGATCGCCGTCCTGTCGCAAAGCTTCCTCGATCTCGCCGGAAAACTGGTCGATCGCACCGAATATGTTCACTCCTTTGCTGCCCATGTCTCCCACGAACTGAAATCGCCGCTGACGGCCATCCGCGGTGCGGCAGAGCTTTTGCGCGATGACGATGCCGAAAGGCCGATGACGAAGGCGCAGCGGTTGCACTTTCTCGACAACATCGTCGCCGATGCCGTCCGGCTCGATGCATTGTTGCAGCGGCTGAGGGAACTTGCGCAGGCGGAAACGCCCGTGGCCGAGGGCAGAAGCAGCGTCACGGACATCATATCCTCACTGCGCGGGCGATTTCCCGCTCTCAATATTTCCGGCACAGGCGATACGGAAATATCGGTTGCTCTTCCCCAGGAAGCAGCCGGCATCGTCTTTGCCAACCTCGCCGAAAACGCTCTTCAGCACGGCGCCACGCTGTTGGAACTCAGAGTATCGGCCGACGGCCGAACAGCCGTCATTCTTATCCGCGACGACGGCAGCGGTATCTGCGAGGCCAATCGCCAACGCATCTTTCAGCCGTTCTTCTCAACCCGCCGCGAACAGGGCGGTACCGGCATGGGCCTCGGTATCGTCCACGCCATGCTGAGCTCCCATGGCGGCACGATCCGCCTGCTGCAGACAACCGGCGGCACCGAGTTCGAAATCACCATCCCCCTGTAAATCTGATCCGATTGACATCGCGTCGATGCGATGTGCGGCCCGCAATTTGTCTTTGATGCCCCACTCCACGATTATCAGGCCCACAGGATGGCGGGGAGAAACTCGCTACCGACAACCGGCCGAGCCACCCTCCCCCAATCTCGTATTCGCGTCTCACCGTGTCGTATAACCGCCGTCGATAACCAGCACTTCGCCGGTGACATAACTTGCCGCCGCCGAGCAGAGGAACAATGCGGCACCCGCCACCTCTTCCGGCTGCCCGACGCGTCCCATCGGGGTCATGCTGCGCCAGGTCGGGAACCAGTCGGGATTGTCGATGCCGCCGCGCGACAGATCGGTCTCGATGTAGCCGGGGGCGATGGCGTTGACGCGGATATTCTCGGCGGCAACTTCGCTGGCGAGGCTTTTCGTCATCATGTGGACCGCCGCCTTGGAGGTATTATAGGCGACCTGGTTTTGGGGAATGTTGGACACGATGCCCGATATCGAGCCGATATTGAGGATGGCGCCGCCGCCTTGGCGCCGCATCGGTGCTAATGCGGCGCGGCAGGCGCGAAAGACGGCGTCGACATTGACCGTCATGATCTCGCGCCAGATGGTATCGGGAAATTCGCCGCTGTCGCCGTGAATGGCGATGCCGGCATTGTTGACGAGGATGTCGAGCCGCCCCGCCCGCGAAAGAGTCTCAGCGACGAGTTCGTCGGCAGCGCTTTCCTTCGTCAGGTTGACGGCGATGAAATCGCAATCGACGCCGGCCTTGGAGAGCTGGTCTTCCGCGGCCGGATTGCGGGTTCTGCCGGTGATGATGACTTTGGCACCCGCCTCGCCGAGCGCCTCGGCGATGGCAAGCCCGATGCCGCGCGTGCCGCCGGTCACCAGCGCCACCTGTCCGTTCAGGCGAAATCTGTCGAAGATCATGGCCGTTTCCTCTTGAGTGGGTTCGCGAGTGTAGAAGGCGGATGCACTTTCGTCAGATGTCGGCGCTCTGCGGCAGGATGACGAGATCGCGGATGGTGATGTTGCGTGGGCGTGTCAGCATGAAGAGCACGGCTTCGGCCACTTCGTTCGCCTCCATCAGGCCCCCTGCTGCGAGCGCCTCGTCCAGCTTTTCCTGCGGCCAATCGCTGAGAAGGGCCGTGACCACGGGGCCTGGAGCGACGGCGCCGACACGCAAGCCATGCTTGGCCACCTGCCGCCGCAGCGTATGGACGAATGCCTGGACCGCGTGTTTCGAGGCCGTGTAAATCGGCTCCCAGACGACGGGGATCATGCCGGCGACGGAACTCGTCAGGATGATATCCCCGGTCTTGCGCTCGACCATATGCGGCAAAACGGCATGCACCGAGCGGAAGGCGGCATTGATGTTCAGGTTGAGCATCCGGTCCCAGGCATCCGGGTCGCCGCCCAGCACCTCGCCGCCGATATAGGAGCCGGCATTGGCATGGAAGATGTCCAACTGACCGGCTTTCTCCAGAATCTCAGGCACCATTCGTTCGACGCTTTTCGGATCGGTGAGATCGATGACCAAGGGAATGGCGTTGGCGTCGAGTTTCGAGCAGATTTCCTTCAAGGCGTCTTCATTTCGGTCGACCAGCACGACCCGAGCGCCCGCGGCAAGCATGGTCTTGGCGCATTCAAGGCCGATACCCGACGCCGCTCCGGTGACAGCCGCGACTTTTCCAGACAGATCCTGTCCCATTTTCTTCCTCTGCTTTCTGGTTGCTTTAGGCTCGGCCGTGCGAAATTCGCGATCGGCGTGCCAGCGAGTCGACGATGACGGCGACGGCAAGGACAGCGCCGGTGATCATGTATCGAAGCGACGACGACAGATCGAGAAGCGTCAGCCCGCTGGCGATCGACTGGATGACGATGATGCCGAGAAGGGCTGAATAGGCACTGCCGCGCCCGCCGAACAGGCTCGTGCCGCCGATGACTGCCGCAGCGATGGCATTGAGATTGACATCGCCCGTGCCGGCCTGCTGACTTGCCGTCGCCAGTCGTGCGGCGGAGAGAACGCCGCCGGTGGCAGCAAGCAGAGCACACATGACGAAGGCGCTCATATAGATGCGCGAGACGTTGATGCCCGAGCGGCGCGCTGCTTCGCTGTTGCCGCCGACGGCATGCATGGAGCGTCCCCATTTGGTGCGCGTCAGCGCATAATTCATGGCGGCGGTGAGCCCGACGAAAAGGCCGAACATCCACGGAATGCCGCGCGACTGGTTGAGATAGAATGCGACTGCTTCCAGGGCGAGTGTGATGATGACGGCGCGCAGAAGCAGCCCACGGGCCGATTTTGCAGACAGGCCAGCCGCCCGCCGGCGCGCCGAGGTGCGGTAGCTGGAGAAGAAGAAGGCAATGCCGGCAAGCGCCACCAGCAGATAGGCGACCGGGTCCGGCATGACCATGATCTGGCCGAAACTCACGAGCCAGGAACCATAGGGAAGATTGATCGAACCGGTCGCTCCGAGGATATAGAGCTGCAGGCCGAGAACCGCGAGCAGCCCCGACAGCGTCGACACGAAGCTCGGCATCCCGAAGCGGTTGAAGAGAAACGCGTAGAGTGAGCCGATCAGGGCGCCGATAATCATGGCGGCGAGGATCGCCAGGACCACCGGCCAGCCCTGGTTGACCCAGAAGACGCCGACCAGTGCCGAGGCGAAGCCGCTGACGGAGCCGACGGACAGATCGATCTCACCCACCATCAGGATGCAGACGATACCCAGCGAGATGACGCCGACGGTCGAGCAGTCGAACAGCATGTTGACGAGGTTGCTGCTCGAGAGAAACACCGGATTGAGCGCCTGGAACACCGTCCAGATGATCGCCAGGCCGACAATGACCGGCAGCGAACCGAGATCGCCGGAGCGGATGCGATCCCCAAAGGCGCGGATCGAGCCGGCAAGGCTATCGTCGTGATGCACTCTTTCGTCACGTCGGTCGAGGAGCGCAGGTGCTGCGGGTTCATTCTGGATGGTCTTCATCATGGCCTGCCCTCCTCTGTCTGCTGGCTTTGCGCCTGGCGGCGCATCGCGCGGCGGGAGACGGAATTGTTGGATGCGCCGGTGATGGCACTGACGAGCTGTTCGTTGGATGCGTCGGGCAGCATGGTGCCGTTATTGCGGCCGAGCCGAAGAACGACGATACGGTCGGCAACGGCGCGCACATCCTCCATATTGTGGCTGATCATGATGACGGCGAGGCCGCGTTCCCGCACGCGCTCGATGAGGTCAAGCACTTCGGCCGTCTGGGCAACGCCGAGCGCTGCGGTCGGCTCGTCGAGCATGATCAGTTTCGGCTCGAGCAGCAGCGATCGGGCGATCGCTACCGTCTGGCGCTGTCCGCCGGAGAGCGAGGCGACGGGTTCGCGCACGCTCGGAAGGCGGGCCGAAAGCTCGTTCAAGAGCTTCCAGGCGGCGATCTCCATCGTGACTTCATCGAGCTGATAGGGGCTGAGCTCCTTGCCGAGAAAGATATTGGCGACGACGTCCAGATTTTCGCAAAGCGCCAAATCCTGGAAGACGGTTGCGATGCCGAGGTCGAGAGCGGCGCTTGGGCTCGACAGGTTGACCGGTTTGTCTTCGAAGAAGATCGTGCCCGAGCTTGGCTGGTGCACGCCGGCCAGGATCTTGACCAGCGTCGACTTGCCGGCGCCGTTGTCGCCCACCAGCGCCACGACCTCACCGGCATACACATCGAGTTCGATATCGGTGAGCGCCGACACTGCTCCGAAGTTCTTCGATATTCCACGCAGACTGAGGACAGGCTGACGGGAAGGGTCAGGAGTATGAGAGGTTTCAGACATCGCCTGGCCTTTCGAAAAGCGAAAATCAGAAGCGCGACCGGTGGCCGGCCGCGCTTTCCCTTGGCTGGATTACTTGGTGATGCCGAGTTTCTTGCAGCCGTCGGCATAGCGGCCGGTGCACAGCTCCTCGGCGGTGTTGATCTTCTTGTCGATGATCTCGGCCTTGAGGTTTTCGGCGGTAACGACAGCCGGTACGAAGAGCTGTGCGGGCGTGTCGTAGAGCGTCATTTCGGCCTTGATCGTTTCTCCGGCCAAGAGCTTCACGGCGACGTTGGCAGCGGCAGCGGCGACGATTTCACTCGGCTTGGAAATCGTATTGTACTGATCCCCTGCTATGATCAGCTGCAGCGCAGCGATCGTCGCATCATTGCCGGTGACCGGCGGCACCGGATCGACACCCGCCGCCTTGAAAGCTGCGATGGCGCCGCCGCCGGTGCCGTCATTGGCAGCGACCACGCCGACGATCTGCTTGCCGAAGCGGGTGATCTGCCCGCCTGCCCATTGCTGGGCGTTCGCGGGCTGCCAGTTGGGCGTGTCGAATTCGGCAAGCGTCTTGTATCCGCCGCTCGCCAGACCCTCGTGAATGCCGTCCTTGATCAGCCCGGCAGCCGCATCGGTCGGTGAACCGTTGATCTGCAGAATGCCGCCGCCTTCGGTCGGCACCTTCTGTGCCTTCAGATGCTGGACGAGCGATTCCGCGATCGCCTTGCCGATCGCCTTGTTGTCGAAGGAGACGTAGAAATCGGCCTTCCCCTTCGGGATCGGACGGTCATAGGCAATGACCTTGACGCCCTGGCTCTGTGCGAGCTGGACGAGCGATGCGGCGGCCGCCGAATCCACCGGGTCCAGCACGATGACCTTGGCGCCTTGCGTGATCGCCGAATTGAACTGTTGCTGCTGTTTTGCGATATCGGCATCGGCGTTCTGATAGAGAACCTTGCACGACGCGCAAAGTTTCTTCATTTCCGCGACAAAGCCCGGGTGGTCGTGCTCCTCGTAGCGGGTCGAGCCCTGGTCGGGCATGAGGAATGCCACTGTCGCATCCGAAACGGCCGTTTGCGCAAAGGCGGAAGTACCGCCCAGCAAGGACAGGACAAATACCGCGGCGCCTGCCGCCTGTGTTGAGAATTTCATCATTTCCATCTCCTCCCATTGAAAAAATTGTGTAGTGATCGCACTGTTCTGTTGTGGCCGTTCGGCTGAAGGAACGGTCGCGCCTGTCCCGGCGGTTTGACGTTTTTGAGGACAGGCATCTCGGATCACGAGCCGCTCATCGCGTGCTCGCGTTCAAGTCAGTGTCAGTTTTCGTTCCTCCTCCTCGTCCTCCTCTTCCCTTGGACGTGCTCGTTCGGCTCCTCTAGGCCGCCTTTGCCACGTTGATATTGTCACCCAACAACCGTCGGAAACGGGAAGGCGTCATGCCTTTTTCCGCGAGAAACTGCCGGTTGAAGTTAGAAAGATTGTTGAAGCCGACCTCGAAGCAGATATCGGTGATCGATGCGTGGTCATCGCTCATCAGGATCTGGCAGGCGAGGTTGATGCGCAGGCGTTTCACATACTGTACCAGCGACATGCCGGTATGGCGGCGGAAGCCGCGCGAAAAGGCGCCTGTCGATTGTCCAGCAATCGCCGCGAGATCGGCTTCGTCGAAGGATTTGGTCAGGTGTTCCCTGATATAGGCGAGCGCTTTGTTGATGCCGGCCGACATGTAACCGGAAGGATCGGGCAGATAGCTCGGGCTGGCGAGAAGCTGCGCATCCTGTGCGCGGCTGAGCAGGCCGACGATTATCATGAAAAGCTCGATACGGCGCACACCCTGCGCCTGCTGCACCTCGTTCATCAAAGGTGCGACCTGCCGGCTGGTCTCGGCGCCGAAAAGCACGCCGCGGCGGGAGGCTTCGAGAACAGGTTCGAAGGGGCCGAGTTCGGCCAGCACCTTCATCGTGTCGATGATGAAATTCTCGCTGAACTGGATGAGCTGGCATCGAAGCGGGATGCTCGATCCCGTCGGGACATCGCTGATCCAGTTATGTGGAAGATTAGGCCCGGCAAGCACAAGATTACCAGGCTCGAACTCGCCGATGAAGTCGCCGACGAAATACCGTCCTGTTGTCGCCACGACGAGATGAAGTTCGTATTCCGGGTGAAAATGCCAACGAACCGTATGGTAGGGATAGCCATGCGCCTTCGTTGCGAAAGATTCGCCCGGGCGGATCTGAATGACTTCCAAGTCAGGTTCCATTGTTTCCTCCTCCGAGGACGGTTCCAAGCCGCCTGCCAAATTCCCTTTTTGGCTTTATTGTTAAGGGGAGTGTAGTGGGCTCGTGTCACGCCCGCCACCACGATTCCCGGCTAAAACCGATACTTTTTTGACAATCGGCGCTGCGCAACCGGTGTAAGGACGGCAGTAATCCCACTTTGCACATCGTCCAAGGGCCGGCCTCAGGCGGCCAAGGCTGCAATGACGTTTCTGACCAGCGCAGAAGAAGACAGCCGGCTCGTGGCGCAGCTCGGGGCGCCGATCGCACCGACACGCACGGAAACGCCGCCGCGGGCATTGGCGATCGCAAACATCGACTCGTCGGTCAGATCATCGCCGATGGTAATCGGGGAGCGGTTCTTGAACGGGTCGGACTGGAAAAACCGCTCCAGCGCATCGCCCTTGCTCGACCGTGCCGGACGCAGCTCGAACACCATCTTGCCAAGCTGCAATGCCCAGTTCGGCCCGGCGATCTCCGCATAGTGGCGCATGCGCTCATCGAGCACCTTTTCATATTCGGGCGCCAGCCGGTAGTGGGCGGCAACGGCCGCGCCCTTGTCCTCGATCAAGACGCCGGGGTAGTGCTCGGCTTCTGCGGTCAGCGCATGCTTCAGCGCCTGAAATTCAGGTGTCGCCTCGATCGTCTGCATTCCAGCTGCGTTCCTGATTTCTGCGCCGTGCAGGCCCGCTGTCGGAAATGCAAAGGGCTTGAACAGCGCGTCTGCATAAGCAAGCGACCGTCCGGTGACCAGCGCCAAGGCGCCGCCGAGCTTGTTCGACAGGCGATGAAGTTGTCCGGGAAGCGCCTCCGGGACCTCGATCGCATCCGGTGTGGGCGCAAGATTGAGCAGCGTCCCGTCAATATCGAGAAACATTGCCCAGCGGTCCGGCTCCTCCAAGACCATTGAAAGCATTTCCTGGGTAGCGGCATCGTCCTGCACGGCATTCTCCAAACTCTGCAATCATTGAAGCTAGGTCGCCAGTCGGCGAGGGCAAGGTGACTTTTCAGACTCCGGAACATCCAGAGCTAGTCCGCGTTGTATCTCGCCGCCTGTTCGAGACCTCGCGCGGCAGAAGGTACATTGATGCCCAAAGGCAGTTCCGAGCCCCGTGATGAGATCCATGCACCATTGGCACATGGCGCCATAGTTCTGCCGTTGGTGACCATCGATGATTATAACAATGAACTGCGTGACAAGAACGGCTTCGTTGGCGACAACGCCAATAAGAAGACGTTCCAGCAGAAGCTCGACGATTGGCGAAAACGCATCCGCAAGTTTGGGGACGATCCGATCGGCAAGACCGCGACGACAAAGCTTTCCAAGAAAAAGATCGAGGCCCTCTTGACGGGCGACGACATGGAGGCTGCCGCTCTGGTCATGGGAGCGGTGGAGGACTTTGCCCAGGACTTTGCCGAGGTGATCGGAAAGTTCCTCAAGGACGAGCGCTGGTCCAAGACCGAGCGCATTGTCGTTGGCGGAGGCTTCAGGCGAAGTCGCTTCGGAGAACTGGCGATCGCCAGGACCATGGTTCTTCTCAAGGCGGCCGGCCTCAATATCGAGGTTGTGCCGATCGTCCATCATCCCGACGAGGCGGGGCTGATCGGCTCAGTCCATCTCATGCCGGGGTGGATGTTCAAGGGTTATGAGGCCATCCTTGCCGTCGATATTGGCGGCACGAACGTGCGCGCCGGCGTCGTCGAGTTCGGAAAGGAAAAGACACCGCACTTTGCGGATGCGAGTGTCTGGGAATCGGCGATCTGGCGCCATGCCGATGACGAGCCAAGCCGCAGCGGAACGGTAGAGAGGCTGGCGGCGATGTTGCAGGACCTGATCGACAAGGCCGAAAAGGTCAATCTGAAACTTGCTCCCATTATCGGGATCGCCTGTCCGGGCATCATCAAGGCCGATGGCTCGATCGAACGCGGTGGACAAAACCTGCCGGGCGGAAATTGGGAAAGTGACAGCTTCAACCTTCCCGCCGCACTGATCAAGGCCATTCCCGAGATCGGCGACCACAGCACATTCGTAATGATGCACAACGATGCCGTCGTGCAGGGATTGTCGCAGATTCCTTTTATGAACGACGTGTCGAGATGGGCGGTGCTGACCATCGGCACCGGGTTGGGCAATGCGCATTTTACGAATCGCGAGGGAACGAAGGCGCGATAGTGGAATGCCTGCCTCGCGCAACTCTGCACGCAATGAACGCCGGATCGACCGGGCCGTGGGAGCACTATGGTAAATAGCAGGTAAACAAGAAGGAATTCCGCAGACGGAAGCGAACTTGCCGATAAGTTCCGCTAGGGAAGGTAGCCGCTTTGCCGAACAGGAGTGAGATCAGGCTATCGGCAAACGTCTGCGATACCAACGCATGATCCCGATTAGCAGTATCGATCATACCCGCCGCGACCTGATTCGCCTAGCATGCGCTGTTGTGATCTTCGCGGAGGATGACGCCCGCGGGATGTCGGAAACCTATTCGCGCACAACTGCCAGCACCTGATCGGAATGGTGTCATCGGCCTGGCCTGGCGATCGATCGGATCTGCGGACAAACGATCCCCACCTTTCAACGCCCCCTGCTCTCGGTATTCTGCCGATCTAGACCCCGGCCACACCTCCCCTTCCCCGATATCACTCAGCGACAGCGCTCCCTGAAGTGAGGCCCACACCGGAATCTCGGAATTCCGGCGATGCCTCGTGATCGGAGAAAGCGCCGGTTCGCCGGTGCGCCGGCGAAGATTCAGTCTCGCATGACAGATCTCTGCGCGCCGAAGCGATCCGAGACGGCGAGCCTCGCTGCCGAAGGCCGCATTTCAGAGCGGCGCTTGAAGATGGAAGTCTCCCCTCCCCTTTCCAGCGCGGCATCGGAAAAGATGGTGATAACGCCGGTGGGCGGTTCTCGGCAGGTTCAAATTGCGCTTATCTCCACAACCTCACGCAATCGATGCGCAGACGAAAGATGGATCATGAACTTCAAGGGAATAAGCGCTCCGCTCAATGCCGGTCGTCTCGAACAAATGCTGAGCCTTGCTCAGCCACGCCGCGTCGCCGAAACCCAAGACGCAAATGACAAGGCCTCCGGCAGCGAATCCGTCCGCGGGCTGGAGGTCGAAAGTCTGTGCCGTTCGTCTGCCTATAAATGAGAAACGGATCGCCTGATCCGGCATGCCCAAGCGGTGGATGTTGTTTTCCAGTGCGTCGGTAATGGCGTTCTGCCGTGTTGAAATATGCTGAGATGCGCTAAGGGTGGCCGTCGATGGAGGCGGATATGGCGCCGTTGTCAGCTGACAATGGCGCTAAGATTCCGGAATTCCACATGATTTTTTTGTCGAATCCTGTCTGTTATCCATTGGCTAACCAAGAAATCGCTTGACGGAATCGGCAGACTCACGATCATTTGCGCAAAATGACCCGATTTATCAGGATTTGCGTGAATGCCGACCAAGGCCGCGATTGTTGAGAAAACCAAGAGAGCGAGTCGAGTCTCGATCGACGAGACGATCGCGCAGGACTCGACGATGCTCAGCAGCCAATTGCAAGTGCTGTTCGAGCGGTTGTTTTCGCCCGACGCCCGCAAATCGCTAAGGCGGTTCAGCAGCACCGAGACTGCCAAGCTGCTCGGCGTCACCGACAGCTATGTTCGCCACCTCGCCGCCCAGGTGGAAAGCATCAATCCCGAAAAGACGGCAGCCGGTCGACGGGTGTTCTCGCTTGAGGAAATCCATGCGATGCGCCACCATCTCGGGCGCACCAAACCCTCCTATCTGCCGATGCGCCGGCCGGGCGACCATCTCCAGGTGATCGCTGTCACCAATTTCAAAGGTGGCTCCGGCAAGACGACGACATCCATCCACCTGGCGCAGTTCCTGGCTCTTCGCGGCTACCGCGTGCTCGCCGTCGATCTCGATCCACAGGCATCGATGTCGGCGATGCTCGGATATCAGCCCGAATTCGACGTCGGCGAAAACGAGACCCTTTACGGTGCCATCAAATATGACGAAACGCGCCGCGACGTAGCCGACATCGTTCGCCAGACCTATTTTCCGGGGCTCGATCTCATTCCCGGCAATCTCGAGCTGCACGAGTTCGAACACGATACTCCAAAGGCGCTCGCCGACACCAACCGCGACGACAAGGACATGTTCTTCATGCGGGTCGGCAATGCGCTGCATTCGCTGGAGCAGAGCTACGACGTCGTCATCATCGATTGCCCGCCGACCCTTGGCTTCCTGACACTGTCCGCCCTCTGCGCCGCCACCTCCGTCCTCATCACCGTCCATCCGCAGATGCTCGACGTCGCGTCGATGAACCAGTTCCTGACGATGACCTCCGACCTTCTGGCCGTGGTCAAGCAGGCAGGCGGCAATCTCGATTATGATTGGATGCGCTATCTGATCACCCGCTATGAGGCCAATGATGGACCGCAGGCGCAGATCGTCGCCTTCCTTCGCAGTCTGTTCGGCGAGCGGGTGCTGACCTCGATGATGGTCAAGTCGACAGCGGTCTCGGATGCCGGCCTGTCCAAGCAGACAATCTACGAGGCGGGACGCGAGACGATGCATCGCCAGACCTATGACCGCGGGGTGGAATCCGTCGACAGCGTCAATGCCGAAGTCGAGCAACTCATTCGCAGTGCATGGAGCAGGACATGAGCCCAAAAGGACGCGACATCCTGAAGAGCATGGTCGGCGCCGTCGAGCCGACACGGCCGGAAGTGCCGAGCGTGCAACAGCCGCATCGACCATCGGGGGCGGTCAAGGCGATGAACCTGTCGCTTGGACGGCTGGGAGAGGAAGCAGCCGCCGCCAAGGCGCTGCGCGAATCGCTGGCCTCCGGCGACAAGGTGCTGGAGATCGATCCGGCAGCCGTCGAAATGTCCTTCATCCGCGACCGTATCCCGGTCGACAAGGATGCCGAGTTCGAGCGATTGAAGCAGTCCATCCAGGAAAGCGGACAGCAGGTTCCGATCCTGGTGCGGCCGGACCCGGTAAGGGCCGGGCACTACCAGGCCGCCTATGGCCACAGGCGCCTGCGGGCGGCAGCGGAGATCGGGGTTCCTGTTAAGGCCGTCGTGCGAAAGCTCACGGATGAAGAGTTGATCCTTGCACAGGGTCAGGAAAATGGCCCCCGTGTCGACTTGAGTTTTATCGAGCGGGCACTGTTTGCACGTCGCATGGATGAACATGGCTTCAGCCGCGACATGATTGCCAAGGCGCTGGCGACAGACAAGCCGGAAACGTCAAGGCTCTTGCAGGTGGCTCAGACGATCGACCCCGAGATCATTCTCGCCATCGGGCCGGCCCCCAAGGTCGGCCGTCCACGCTGGTTGGCGTTTGCCGAGAAATTCAGGGAGACGGGTGGACAGAAGAAGGCGCGGGCCGCAATCAGTGCCGCCGGTTTCGACGCGTTGGAGACCAACAGCCGCTTCGATGTCATCTGGAAGGCACTGGAGGAGAAGAGCGCACCGCAGCGGGCCGAGCAGACGCTCCGGACCCAAGGGGGCGCGCCGCTTGCTTTGGTGGCCCGCTCCGGCAAAACCTTTCGCATCACCGTCAAATCGGCGGCGTTTTCGGAATTCCTGGCTCAGCGGTTGATAGGCCTCGCCGCCGAGTTCGAAGAGGAAAATGAGGGAAAATGAGGCAGTTAGACCGGTTGTCAGCTGACAATCCGGATAGGAGATAACGCGCAAAAGAAAAAAGCCCCCGAACGTCACCGTCACGGAAGCTTTCCTCGTAGTCTTGAACACCTCCGAGAATCGCACTTCCGAGAATCGCTGTCAAGAGTTTTTGGCGCCGTTTTGGTGAGTGGATTTCTTTTGCCTCGTTGAGGTGGAAGATATGGAAACCGGGAATGTGACGACGCCCTTCGGGCGGCGGTCGATGACGCTTGGCATGCTTGCAAACCAGGTCATGGCCGGGGAGATCAAGCCGGATCAGTCGGTCGACAAGTGGAAATTGTTTCGCGCGCTGTGCGAAGCAAAGCCGCTGCTTGGCATCGGCGATCGGGCGCTTGCCGTGCTCAATGCGCTTTTGAGCTTTTATCCGAAGAATGAGCTGGCTGAGGAAAGCGGCTTGATCGTATTCCCGTCGAATATCCAGCTTTCGCTCAGAACGCATGGCATGGCCGAACAGACCGTCCGGCGCCATCTTGCCGCGCTCGTCGAGGCGGGCCTTCTCCTGCGCAAGGATAGCCCCAACGGCAAGCGTTACGTCCGCAGAGACAGGGCAGGGGAGGTCAACGCGGCTTTCGGCTTTTCGCTGGCGCCGCTGCTTGCCCGTGCCGAGGAGATCGAACAGCTCGCGGCCGCAGTGATGGCTGAGCGGCTGCATGTCCAGCGCCTGCGTGAACGCATCACCCTTTGCCGCCGTGACATTGCCAAACTGATCGAAGCGGCCGTTGAAGAAGAGATCCCTGGGGATTGGCAAGGCCTATACCGCGAATTCCGGGACCTGATCGAAGGCCTGCCGCGATCGCCAACGACAGCGCAGCTTGAACTGTTGCTGGATGAATTGACGGCCCTGCGCACAGATATTCTTAACCGGCTGGAAATACGGGTTAAATCAACAAAACAGCGCGGCAATGCCGATTATATCGAGCGTCACATACAGAATTCAAACCCCGAATCCACATCTGAACTTGAACCAAGCTTCGAAACGAAGCAGGGGGCGATGGCGGAGCAGGGGGCGATGGCGGAGCAGGGGGCGATGGCGGAGCAGGGGGCGATGGCGGAGCAGGGGGCGATGGCGGAGCAAGACAAAGGGCGAGAGGCGGAGACGCTGGAAGAGGGGAGGGGGGAGACAACCCATCCGGCCCGGCAGGAGGAAAGTCGGCAGTCGGGCGGCCGCAACGATGGTGGCGGCCTGAAATCCTTCCCGCTGGGCCTCGTTCTGCAGGCCTGCCCGGAAATCCTTGCCTATGGGCCGGATGGCGTAATCAGCAACTGGCGTGATCTGATGGCCGCAGCCGTCATCGTTCGATCGATGCTGGGCGTCAGTCCGTCGGCTTACGAAGAGGCCGCCAATGTGATGGGTCCGGAAAATGCCGCGACCGTGATGGCATGCATCCTGGAGCGCGGCGGCCACATCAATTCGGCCGGTGGCTATCTTCGAGGCCTGACGCGGCGAAGCGAAAAGGGAGAATTCGCGATCGGCCCGATGCTGATGGCGCTTCTGCGGGCAAACGCCCCGGCCGGCCGGAAGGCTGGATAATGTTCAGCCTCCGTGTGGGCAGCGTGTGGCTAAGCGCGAATAAGCCTTCGCTCCAGAAAACTCTGCATGTCGCGACGTCCGTCTACGACGCAGTAGACGACGACATCCGTGCCCAGGATCCGATAGATCATGCGCCACGGCTTATGGTGCAGTTCCCGATATTCGGAAATTCCGATACCCGCCAACTCCTTCGGAATATTTCCGCGGACGGGGAATTCTTCAAGCTCGGCACACGCGCTCTCAAGCTCCGTCAGAATGCGCTCTGCCGTCTCGGCGCCGTCGCGGCTGGCGATAAATCGATAGAGATCCTCGATGTCGCGTTCCGCATCCTCAGCGAAAAGAACACGATATGGCATTAGGATTGGCTGTCGGCCAGACGTTTGCGGATGCGCGCGAAGGACTCCGCAGCAGGGCGCAGTTTGCCGTCCTCGACTTGCCGGTTGGTGAGCGCCAACACCTTCAGGAGCGCCAGTGTCTCCTGGGTTTCTTCGTATTGGCCGACATCCTGAAGGATGGCTTTCGCCTCTCCGTGAAGCGTAATGACGACCGGCTGCGGATTATCCTTCAGTGTCCGGATGATCTCCGGCGCATGCGCCTTGAGGTAGCTGATCGGCTTGACCTGTTCTGACAGCTTCATTCACTTTCTCCCTTTCGACCAGAATATAGACCATCAAGTGGTCGATTGAAAGAAGCCTTTCGATGGGACTCATTCTCGGTTCACAATCGCCGGGTCCGCACTGTGCTTGTTGAATTGCCGGGCGCCGACAGCTACAGTATCTGGTACGCCATAATACGATTCTTGCATTCGGCTGCCGCGGCGGAAGTTGAGCGTGCAAAGTCCAACACTGAGGTAGAGAATGAGCGGTGCTCTGAAGGACGCAATTCGAGTCGAGCGTCCTGCAAAGACCTTGCGGGAATTAGCGCTCGACAAGGTCCGCGAGGCCATCGTCAACGGATATTTCCGTCCCGGAGATCGCCTTGTCGAGCGTGACCTCTGCGCCCAGCTCGGCGTCAGCCGAACAGTTGTGCGCGAGGTTCTGAGACATCTTGAATCGGAAGGGCTTGTCGCCAATCTTCCGAACAAGGGGCCGATCGTCGCGCAGCTCGACATCGACGAAGCCAAGCAGATCTATGAGATCCGCGGCGCGCTGGAAGGGATGGCGGCGCGGCTGTGCGCGGAGCGCCGCAGCCCGGAGATCGTCGCCGCGCTGGAGGAATCTCTGGCCGGGATCCGCAACAGTTACCGCGACAACGACATGGCAGCTGTGCTGACGAACACCTCTTCCTTCTATCAGACGCTGTTCACGATGGTCGACAGGAACGTTGCCTGGGGTGTCGTCAATCTCCTGACCGTGCGCATAAACCACCTGCGCTCGATGACGATCAAGACGGAGAGACGCGGCATCGAAGGTCCGCTGCAGATGTCGAAGATCGTCGACGCCATCCGCCGCGGCGACGGCGAGGGGGCTTACCGGGCCGCGATGGATCACGTCGCCGCCGCAAGCGCGATTGCCGAAGCAGTGCTGTCCGCCAAGAAGCCTGCCGAATAGGCACGAACGGGGCCCTGTCGCTTCGCCGCAGGCCCTGGCAAAGCGCTCATCTCAGCTGTCGATATCACTCCATTGGCGATGATGTTCCGCGCAATTCACCGAAATCCATACTCCGCGCTTGACACCCAACTTTGTCCAATGTGATGGTATGCCATATTAAATAATATATAAGGCGGTACCATGAACTGGGATGACCGTGACTTCTGGACTCGGCCGGCATCCGCGGGCGCCGCCATGTCGTTTGTCAGCTGACAACGCGCTGACGGGAAGAAAGCGCTGTCCGGTGGGTCGAGATGCGCGCGCGCCAAATTGAAAAACTCCGCCTCGGCCTGAACTGCGTCCTCGCGGGAACCAACTTGACACTCATATATTATGGTATACCATAATACGAAATTGAGAAATGAGGTGCTCGATGGCCATTCAAATTCGCAAGACGGGACTGCAGATCGAAACGACGCTGATTGAAGGCGGCAAGGCCGCGGTGGTTCCGCTGAAGCTGTTTACCGCCTTTGCTGTCGTGAAGAATCCCTGGGCCGGTCGTGGCTTCGTCGACGACCTCAAGCCCGAAATTCACGCAGGCGCTCCGGTGCTCGGCGAGTTGCTGACCAAGATGATCATCGATGCGGTCGGGTCCGGCGAGGCTGTCGAAGGCTATGGAAAGTCCGCTGTCGTCGGCCTGGACGGCGAGATCGAACACGGGTCCGCGCTCATCCACACGCTGCGTTTCGGCAATTTTTATCGCCAGGCTGTCGGCGCCAAGTCCTATCTCGCCTTCTGCAACACACGCGGTCCGGCCAATGCGCCGATCATGATCCCGCTGATGGACAAGAACGATGAAGGCCGCCGTTCGCACTACCTGACCATCCAGACGTCGATCCCCGATGCGCCTGCTGCCGACGAGATCGTCGTGGCTCTCGGTGCTTCGATAGGCGGGCGCCCCCATCACCGCATCGGCGACCGCTACCAGGATCTGAAAGACCTGGGGCAGGACGTTGCCAATCCTGCGGGCGTTTGAGGGAGCGCTCCGAGATGCTGACAGCCGGATCGACGACACGCACCGCTGCAGCAACAAACGCCGCCGGTGCCTTGCCCCGAAAGAAGACGGCAAGCGGAACGGCCTATCATGAGGCCGGCAGCGGAGAGCCGCTGGTTCTCATTCACGGCGTCGGCATGCGGCTCGAGGCCTGGGCTCCGCAGATCGCATTTCTGTCTGCAGGCCATCGCGTCATCGCTGTCGATATGCCCGGACATGGGGAGAGCGCAAAGCTGCCGGCGGGCAGTCGGCTCGAGGAGTTCGTCGCCTGGTTCGGACGTTTTCTCGACGAGATGGCAATCGACACGGCAAATGTTGCCGGGCACTCGATGGGCGCACTGGTTTCGGGAGGGGCGGCCGCGACCTTTGGCGAGCGTATCAGCCGTGTCGCCTACCTCAACGGTGTCTACAGGCGTGACCCCGAGGCAAAGGCCGCCGTGCTTTCGCGCGCCGCGGCCATTCCGGTATCGGGCGTCGACAAGGAAGGTCCGCTGGCCCGCTGGTTCGGCGATGATGCGGACAGCGTCACTGCGCGTGAATTGACACGAAAATGGCTGAACCTCGTCGATCCCCAGGGATATGCCGTCGCTTACGCCGCCTTCGCGGGAGGAGACGAGACCTACGCCGACGGCTGGAAAGACGTGGCTGGTCCGGCCCTGTTTCTGACGGGGTCCGATGATCCGAACTCGACGCCCTTGATGGCAAGGCAAATGGCAGAGCTCGCGCCGCGGGGCTACGCCCGCATCGTCGAAGGTCATCGCCATATGGTGAACCTGACCGCGCCTGATATCGTCAATTCGCTGCTCGCTGAGTGGCTATCGTTCGGGGAGGATGAACGATGACAATCCAGACTGTCGACCCAAGAGCACTGCGAGATGCATTCGGGGCCTTTCCGACCGGGGTGACTGTCGTCACCGCCTGCGACGGGGAAGGACACCCGATCGGCTTCACGGCGAACTCCTTCACCTCGGTCTCGCTCAATCCACCGCTTCTCCTCGTCTGCCTTGCCAAGACGTCGCGCAATTTTGGCATCATGACCGGAGCGCAGCATTTTGCGATCAACGTGCTTTCGGAAACGCAGAAAGACGTGTCGAACACCTTTGCGCGACCGGTCGAGGACAGGTTTGCGGCGGTCGAATGGGCCAAGGGATCGGCAGGCTGCCCGATATTCTCGGACGTTGCGGCCTGGTTCGAATGCGCCATGGAAGAGGTCATCGAGGCTGGCGACCACGTCATCTTGATGGGGCGCATCGAAGCTTTCGACAATAGCGGCCGCAATGGTCTCGGCTATGCGCGTGGCGGTTATTTCACGCCGACGCTGGCAAGCAAGGCGGTGTCCGCGGCAAGCGAAGGCAATATGGAACTTGCAGCCGTTGTCGAACGCCGTGGGGAAGTTCTGCTGCTCGGCCAGGATGTGCTCTCCCTGCCGAGCGTCGACGCCCATGACGGCAACCCGACCGAGACGCTGCAAAAATACCTGGAGACATCAACCGGGTTGAAAGTCAGCATCGGCTTTCTCTATTCGGTTTATGAGGGCAAGAGCGACGGCAAGCAGCACATCGTCTATCACGCCGTTGCCGGAGAGGGCGAGCCTGCCGGCGGCAGGTTCTTGAAGCCTGACGCACTGGTTGCGGCAAAGTTCAAGACCAGTTCGACCGCCGATATCGTCAACCGTTTTGCGATGGAAAGCTCGATCGGCAATTTCGGCGTCTATTTCGGCGACGAGACCGGCGGCACTGTTCACCCAATTCCAGCCAAGGACGCAAAAGCATGAAGTTCTCCCTCTTCGTCCATATGGAACGGCTCGACGCCAGCCAAAGCCACAAGAGCCTCTACGAGGAATTCGTCGCGCTTTGCGAGATCGCCGACAAGGGCGGCATGCACGCGATCTGGACGGGTGAGCACCATGGCATGGATTTCACCATTGCGCCCAATCCGTTTGTGACCATTGCCGATCTGGCGCGCCGCACATCGCGGGCACGGCTCGGAACGGGGACGGTGATCGCCCCCTTCTGGCATCCGATCAAGCTTGCCGGCGAGGCCGCCATGGCCGACATCATCTGCGATGGCAGACTCGACATCGGTATCGCGCGGGGGGCCTATTCCTTCGAATATGAACGTCTGCTGCCCGGTCTCGATGCCTGGGGTGCCGGCCAGCGCATGCGTGAGCTCATCCCGGCGGTCAAGGGCATATGGGCCGGCGACTACGCGCATGACGGGGAATTCTTCAAGTTTCCGTCGACCACGTCGGCGCCGAAACCGCTGCAGCAGCCGAACCCGCCCATCTGGGTGGCGGCGCGCGATCCGAACTCGCATGAATTTGCCGTCGCCAATGGCTGCAACGTTCAGGTCACGCCGCTCTGGCAAGGCGATGACGAGGTTCAGTCGTTGATGGAGCGCTTCAACGACGCCTGCGCCAAGAATCCCGAGATCGAGCGGCCCAAGATCATGTTGCTGCGCCATACCTATGTCGGCTCGTCAGAGGACGATGTCGCCCAGGCCGCCCATGAGCTCAGCGTCTACTACAATTATTTCTTCGCCTGGTTCAAGAATGAGAAGCCGATTGCCCAGGGTCTGATCGAGCGCATTCCGGACGAGCAGATCAGAGCAAACGCGATGTTGTCGGACCAGGTCATGCGCACCAACAATGTCGTTGGCGACGCTGAGACTGTCATCGCCCGGCTCAGGGCGTATGAAGCGCTCGGCTATGACGAATATTCCGTCTGGATCGACACCGGCATGAGCTTCGAGCGCAAGAAGGCGTCGCTCGAACGCTTCATCACCGAGGTCATGCCGGCGTTTCAGGAGTAAGACCATGCGGCGTTTCCAGCACTACATCGACGGCGAATTTTCAGATGGCGAGGCCAGCTATCCGAGCATCGATCCAGCCTCCGGCGCGGTCTGGGCTGAGATGCCCGAAGCGCGCGAGGGCGATGTCGATCGGGCTGTCGAAGCTGCCGACAGGGCGCTTTACGATGGCGCCTGGCCGAAAATGACGGCCACCCAACGCGGCAAGCTGCTCTACAAGCTGGCCGACCTGGTTGCTGCCAACGCGCAGGTGCTGGCTGAACTGGAGACGCGCGACACCGGCAAGATCATCCGCGAAACATCGGCGCAGATCGCCTATGTCGCCGAATACTATCGGTACTATGCCGGCATCGCCGACAAGATCGAAGGCGCCTACCTGCCGATCGACAAGCCTGACATGGATGTCTGGCTTCGCCGCGAGCCGATCGGCGTCGTTGCGATGGTCGTGCCGTGGAACAGCCAGCTTTTCCTGTCGGCGGTGAAGATCGGCCCGGCGCTGGCGGCTGGCTGCACGATGGTGGTCAAGGCCTCGGAAGACGGGCCGGCGCCGCTTCTCGAATTTGCACGGCTCGTGCACGAGGCAGGCTTTCCCGCCGGCGTCGTCAACATCATCACGGGTTTCGGCGCCTCCTGCGGCGCCGCCCTCGGGCGGCATCCGAAGGTCGCGCATGTCGCCTTCACCGGCGGCCCTGAAACCGCCCGGCACATCGTTCGCAACTCGGCCGAAAACCTCGCCTCCACCTCGCTTGAACTTGGCGGCAAGTCGCCATTCATCGTCTTTGCCGATGCAGCTCTCGAGAGCGCTGCCAATGCCCAGGTAGCGGGCATCTTCGCTGCGACAGGACAGAGCTGCGTTGCCGGATCGCGCCTCATCGTCGAACGCAGTATCAAGGACAAATTCGTCGCCCTGCTGCGGGATAAGGCGGAGGCGATCCGGATCGGTGCTCCGCTCGATATGGCGACCGAAGTCGGCCCGCTTGCCACCAAGCGCCAACAGGACAATATCGGCGCCCTCGTCGCCAAGTCGATCGAAAGCGGTGCCCGCCTTGTCACAGGAGGGCGCAAGATCGACGGCGACGGCTATTATTTCCCGCCGACGATTCTCGACTGCGACGATGTCGCCTCGCCGTCGCTGATCGAGGAGTTCTTCGGGCCGGTCCTGTCCGTCGTGTCGTTCGAGACGGAGGCCGAGGCGCTGCGGCTTGCCAACGATACCCGTTATGGCCTGGCCTCCGGCGTCTTCACCCAGAACCTCACCCGGGCGCACCGGCTGATGAAGGGGCTCCGCGCCGGGATCGTCTGGGTCAACACCTACCGCGTGGTCTCACCGATCGCGCCGTTCGGCGGTTTCGGCCTGTCGGGCCATGGCAGGGAAGGCGGCATGGCCGCAGCTCTCGACTATACCCGCACCAAGACGATCTGGCTCAGGACATCGGACGATCCGATCCCCGATCCCTTCGTGATGAGGTAGCGCCGATGTTTTACGAAATCCGCACCTATCGGCTGAAGAACGGCACCATTCCGCAATATCTCAAGGTCGTCGAGGAAGAGGGGATCGAGATCCAGAAGAGCCATCTCGGCACGCTCGTCGGTTACTTCTTTTCGGAAATAGGGACGATCAACGAGATCGTCCACATATGGGCCTTTGCGAGCCTGGACGACCGGGAGGCGAGGCGCCAGAGGCTTCTGGCCGATCCCCGGTGGCAAGCCTTTCTGCCCAAGATCCGCGATCTGATCGAAGTAGCGGAAAACAAGATTATGAAGCCAGCCAACTTTTCTCCCGGGAGCGAGGCGTACTGACGGCATAAGGCATACCTAGGACAAACCAGAACAAGGATAAGGGAACATGAAAACAACATTTGCTTTCGCGGCAGTTGCCGCATTCGTGGCTGTGTCCGCACCGGCGCACGCCGACAGCATGGTCTTCTCGAGCTGGGGAGGAACGACCCAGGACGCGCAGAAGGCCGCATGGGCAAGCCCGTTCACGGAGAAGACCGGTATCACCGTCGTACAGGACGGACCGACGGACTACGGCAAGCTCAAGGCGATGGTCGAGGCAGGCCAGGTTACCTGGGACGTGGTCGACGTCGAAGGCGACTATGCCGCCCAGGCCGGCAAGAATGGCCAGCTCGAGAAACTCGATTTCTCCGTCATCGACAAATCCAAGCTCGATCCGCGCTTCGTGACCGACTATTCGGTCGGCAGCTTCTATTATTCCTTCGTGATCGGCTGCAACGCCGATGCCGTCAGCGCCTGCCCGAAAACATGGGCCGACCTGTTCGACACGGCAAAGTTTCCGGGAAAGCGCACATTCTACAAGTGGTCGGCTCCCGGCGTGATCGAAGCGGCGCTGCTTGCCGACGGCGTGGCCGCCGACAAGCTCTATCCGCTTGATCTCGACCGCGCCTTCAAGAAGCTCGATACGATCAAATCGGACATCGTCTGGTGGTCGGGCGGCGCACAGTCGCAGCAGCTTCTGGCATCCGCCGAGGCTCCCTTCGGCAGTATCTGGAATGGCCGCATGACCGCGCTTGCGGCGAGCGGTATCAAGACCGAGACCTCATGGGAACAGAACATCACCGCTGCGGATTCGCTCGTCGTGCCGAAGGGTTCGCCGAACGTGGAAGCCGCGATGAAGTTCATTGCAATGGCGACCTCGGCCGAACCTCAGGCCGCCCTTGCAAAAGCCACCGGATATGCGCCAATCAACGTTGACTCGGCCAAGCTGATGGATCCGGAGACGGCCAAGACCCTGCCGGATCAGCAGACGGCCAGCCAGGTGAATGCGGACATGAACTACTGGGCGGACAATCGCGATGCCATCGGCGAGAAGTGGTACGCATGGCAGGCGAAATAGCCTGAAACTGAGACGGATGGGCACGGCGAATGTTCGCCGTGCCTCCCGCAGCGCCAGTGCCCGTTTGTACGATCTCGGCGCCTGCGGAAATTGACGGGTGGGAAGGACTGTCATGTCGACATATAGCGATGCTTCCGGCGCAATTGCGCCCCTGCCAAAGGCGCGTAAGGCAACAGGGTTTGGCGGGGTCCTTCCGGCTCTCGCCTTCGTGGCGATCTTCTTCATCGCGCCGGTGGCGGTACTCTTGCTGCGAAGCGTGCTGGAACCCGTGCCGGGCTTTGGAAACTATGCGCAGCTGATCGGGTCCACGACCTATCTCAAGATTTTCGCCAACACCTTCATCGTTTCCGGTCTGGTCACGGTTATTTCGCTGCTGATCGGATTTCCCGTTGCCTGGGCACTGGCAATCATGCCCGGGCGGCTGACCTCGGTGATCTTTGCAATCCTGCTCTTGTCGATGTGGACCAACCTGCTGGCCCGCACCTATGCCTGGATGGTGCTGCTGCAGCGGACAGGGCTCATCAACAAGATGCTGATCGGAATGGGGCTGATCGACAAGCCCTTAGCGCTCGTCAACAATCTGACGGGGGTCACGATCGGCATGACCTATATCATGCTGCCCTTCATCATCCTGCCGCTCTACGGCGTGATCAAGAAGATCGACCCGTCGACCCTGCAGGCGGCAGCACTTTGCGGCGCCAACCGGTGGCAGTGCCTGACCCGCGTTCTGCTGCCTTTGGCCATGCCCGGCATGGCAGCCGGTGCCCTCATGGTCTTCGTCATGTCCCTTGGTTATTTCGTCACGCCGTCGCTTCTCGGCGGCACCGCGAACATGATGCTCGCAGAGCTCATCGCGCAATTCGTGCAGTCGCTGGTCAACTGGGGCATGGGAGGTGCTGCGGCGCTGGTTCTCCTCGTGGTGACCCTGTCGCTCTACGCCGTGCAGCTGCGCTTCGTCGGCAACCAGAATCCGGGAGGGCGTTGACATGTTGCTCAATTTCGACCGCCTCGGCTGGTGGAAATATATCCTGCTGGCGATCACGCTTCTGACTGCGGCCTTTCTGCTTCTGCCGATCGTCTTTATCGCCGCTCTCTCTTTCGGCTCCTCGCAATGGCTGATCTTTCCGCCGCCCGGCTGGACGTTTCAATGGTACAGCGAGCTCTTTGCCGATCCGCGCTGGCTGGAATCGGCCTGGACGAGCTTCAAGATCGCGGTCATCGTGACGATCCTGTCGGTGCTGCTCGGCCTTGTGACCTCCTTCGGGCTGGTGCGCGGTTCGTTCCTGTTCCGCGATGCGCTGAAAGCGCTGTTCCTGACGCCGATGATCCTTCCCGTCGTGGTTCTTGCGGTCGCCCTTTATGCCTTTTTCCTGAGGATCGGCCTTGGCGGCACGCTGGCGGGCTTCGTCATTTCGCACCTCGTTCTCGCACTGCCCTTCTCGATCCTGTCCATCTCAAGTGCGCTGGAAGGCTTCGACAAATCGATCGAGGATGCGGCGGTTCTTTGCGGCGCCTCGCCTCTGGAAGCAAAGATCAGGGTCACCCTGCCGGCGATCAGCCATGGGCTGTTTTCGGCTGCCGTCTTCTCATTCCTGACATCCTGGGACGAGGTAGTGGTGGCGATCTTCATGTCCAGCCCGACCCTGCAGACGCTGCCCGTGAAGGTATGGGCGACGCTGCGACAGGACCTGACGCCCGTTGTCGCTGCGGCATCGACCCTTCTCATCCTTTTGACGATCCTCTTGATGGCGCTTGTTGCCGTCGTGCGTAAGGTACTGAAACAATGAAAGAACCATTCCTTCAGATCCGCGGAATACGCAAGGAATACGGCCCTGTCGTCGCCGTCCACGACGTCAATCTCGACGTTCGGCGCGGGGAGTTCCTGACCTTTCTCGGACCGTCCGGATCCGGGAAAAGCACGACCCTCTACATACTGGCCGGTTTTGAAACGCCGACGAAAGGCGACATCACGCTGGAGGGCAAGACCCTGCTCGACACGCCGTCGCACAAGCGCAACATCGGCATGGTGTTCCAGCGCTACACCCTGTTTCCACACCTGACGGTGGGCGAAAACATCGCATTCCCGCTGAAGGTCAGGCGCAAGTCCAAGGCAGAGGTCGACAGCAAGGTGAAGGAGATGCTGCGCCTCGTCAGGCTCGAAGGCTTCGAGGATCGCAAGCCCGCACAAATGTCCGGCGGCCAGCAGCAGCGTGTCGCCCTTGCCAGAGCCCTTGCCTATGATCCGCCGGTGCTTCTGATGGACGAGCCGCTGTCGGCGCTCGACAAGAAGCTGCGTGAGGAAATCCAGCATGAGATACGCCGGATCCACCAGCAGACCGAAGTGACGATCCTCTATGTCACGCATGACCAGGAGGAGGCGTTGCGGCTCTCCGACCGCATCGCCGTCTTTTCCAAGGGTGTCATCGACCAGATCGGGACAGGCCCGGAACTCTACGCCAATCCGCGGACCCGCTTCGTGGCCGAATTCATCGGCGACAGCGACTTCATTTCATGCGACCTGCTGTCATCCTCCGATGGGCAGGCCACCATTTCGCTTGGCGGCGGGAGCGTCTTCAATCATATTCCGGTGCATGGAAAAGGAACCTGCGGGACGAGGGCTGCCCTGATGCTGAGGCCGGAGCGCATTCGGTTGTCGCGAAACCAGGCAGCCGGAGCGGGTCTTGCCGCAACGGTCAGCGACATTACCTTCCTCGGCAACAATATTCACGTCTCGACCGAGACGGCGACAGGCGAGGCGCTGGCGGTTCGCCTGCCGTTCGGTCACGAGGCTATCGCGGGGCTCAGCCGTGGCGATATAGTCCATCTGAATTTCGATCCCGGTGCCGCTCACGTATTCTGTTGAAAGTTGTCCTATGAAGCTCAATGATCCCTCGCTGTTCCGTCAGGCATGCCCCATCGCCGATCGTTGGATCGAAGCGGAAGGCCGCAAGGCGGCGACGGTCCGCAATCCGGCGACAGGCGAGCAGTTGGGGCTGGTCCCCGACCTCGGTGCTGCGGAAACGGAAGATGCCATCCGCGCCGCGGTCATTGCCCAGAAGCTTTGGGCGAAGAAGACCGCCGGGGAGCGCGCCGCCGTTCTGAAGGCATGGCACCGGCTGATGATCGAAAACCGCGACGATCTGGCGATGATCCTGACGCTGGAGCAGGGAAAACCCCTGGCCGAGGCCAAGGGGGAGATCACCTATGGTGCAAGCTTCATCGAATGGTTCGCCGAAGAGGCGAGACGCATCAACGGCGAGGTCGTACCGGGACATCAGCCGGACAAGCGGATCCTCGTCCTGCGCCAGCCTGCAGGCGTAGTGGCCGCCATCACGCCCTGGAACTTTCCGAACGCGATGATCACCCGCAAGATCGGCCCCGCGCTTGCCGCCGGCTGTGCCGTCGTTCTCAAGCCGGCGTTGCAGACGCCATTCTCCGCCATTGCAATCGCCGTTCTCGCTGAGCGCGCCGGCCTGCCGCCGGGGCTTCTCAACATCGTCACGGGTGACGCAGCGGCAATTGGCGGGGCGCTGACGGCAAGCCGTGACGTTCGAGTCCTGACCTTCACCGGCTCCACCCGGACTGGCGAGCTGCTTTACCGGCAATGCGCGCCGACGATCAAAAAGCTCGGTCTCGAACTTGGTGGTAATGCACCCTTCATCGTCTTCGACGACGCCGATCTCGACGCTGCCGTCGAAGGCGCACTCATCGCCAAGTTCCGCAACAACGGCCAGACCTGCGTCTGCGCCAATCGACTATATGTCCAGGATGGCGTCTACGAAGCGTTTGCCGCCAAGCTCGCCGCGGCGGTTTCAGGCTTGAAGGTCGGCAACGGTCTCGACAGTGAAGTCGTGCTTGGCCCGCTCATCGACGACAATGCCGTCGCCAAGGTCGAAAGCCATATCAGCGATGCCGTTTCAAAGGGTGCCGGGATCGTCTTAGGCGGCAAACGCCACGCGCTCGGCGGCCATTTCTTCGAGCCGACGATCTTGCGCGATGTCGCTGCCGGCATGCAGGTCGCGCGTGAGGAAACCTTCGGGCCGCTTGCACCGCTTTTTCGTTTCCGCGACGAAGAGGACGTCATCGAACAGGCAAACGACACCGAATTCGGACTTGCTTCGTATTTTTACGCTCGCGATCTGTCGCGTGTATTTCGTGTGGCCGAAGCGCTCGAATATGGGATGGTCGGCGTCAATACCGGTCTCGTCTCGACGGCCGAGGCTCCGTTCGGCGGCGTGAAGATGTCGGGTCTCGGTCGCGAAGGATCGAGGCACGGATTAGACGAATATACCGAGCTTAAATATGTGTGCCTGGGCGGCATTGCCTGAGCCGAGAATTCATCTCGCCAATTTTGCCGATGCGTTCCCGTTCATCGCCAACGCTCCGGCAGTGAAATTCAAACGCTAAAGTGCCGAATTTGCTTCCGTTTCGGCGAGACGATGGGCGATGCGATCGGCATTGGCCATGATCGTCATTGTGACATATTTCGAGGACAGATCCGGAAGGATCGATCCGTCGACGATGTGAAGACCTGGATGGCGATTCAATTCGCCGTCCGAAGAGGTGCCAAACGGACCGGATGCGCCCATAGGTAAGGTGCCGGCAAAATGCGCGTCGATGCCCGGCTCCGCCAGCGATGCGCCTGGGAGCTGAATGAGTCCTAACCGTTTCCATTCCCGGCGGAGCGCTTTTTTCAAGGCCTCGGCACGGATGTCGAAACCTTCCGCGAAGCCGCCGCGGATAGTCAGACCTTTTTTTGTCGTCGCATCTCGACCGATGTAGCTTCGGCTTTGATTGCCGGGATAATAGATCGTCGCGACGAGGAGACTGCTGGCGATCATCTGGAACGCGGCGTGCCCGGCCTTTCGGCCGAGCGGCATCCTGTTGATGAAGCTCTGGGCCGGCAGGGATCCGACCTCATAGATCGCCCCCGTCACGTAATCGGATGCGCGGTCGCCGTAGCGCAGAGATAATCCGAGCTGCGCAAGGCTATGCGTCGCCGTCGGTGAACGCAACAACCTTGCGGGGGAGAGCAGGGGGACGGCGAGCGTGGGACTGTTCAAAAGACGCAGTCCCTGCTCGTCAATCGGCAGGAGGTCCGCCAGCAGGGCGGCCGTTCCAAGGACTCCTGCGGCCAGAATTATTCTCGGCGCGGAGAAGGAGGATCCGTCGGCCGTTCCGACCGTCCAGCCTGCATTGCGTGTCAGTGAGACGGCCCGCATGTTGTCGAGCAAACGAAAATGCGGGGATTTGCGCAACGGAAGCAAATCCTGCCTGCTGTTATAGATTGCGCCGCTCGGGCAGCCATAGAGACAGTCGCCGCGCAGATCGCATGCCGCCCGCCCGGGTTTCGCCTCCGAAAGTATGGCATTGACGACGGGAAAAACCCGGAACGATTTATCAGCCGGCTTTGCGGCCTGGTGCCGATGGAGAACATGGGCCGCTGTCGCCCCAAGCGGCAGGACCGGCTCGCCGTTAGCGCCTGTCGTAACATCCGCATTCCTGCTGATGCCGATGCGATTGGCGACATTCTCGTAGGATCTCTGCAGGGAGGCGATGTCGATTGGCCAATCCGCGATGTCCTCGGCATCGAGATAGCTGATTTGCGCTCCCCAAATGTTGGAGAGACCGCCGCGGGCAAGGCTGCCGATTGGGATGAAACCGTTGCCGGCGATGCCGGATTGGTGTCGAAAAGGTTCGAGAATTCCTCGCGCAGCAGGGGTCTGCAATTTCGGCGAACTTCCGTCGTCCGTTCGCAGCGATTCCAGATTGCTTCCCAGGACGCGGACGCTGCGGCTTTCCTCCTGCGATCCGGCGTCATTCCCGCCATCCAGCATCAGAACGCGGCGGCCAGCCGCTATCAGGGGAAACGCAGCGGAGACACCGGCAGGTCCACTGCCGATGATGATGAAGTCGGCGTCCGGCCCATTCATCGATATCTCCCGGCTAAAAGCGCGCGGAGCGGAAAGAGCAGGACATCGCTGGAAATCGCCAGCATCGCGCCGAAAAATCCGGCCTTTTTGCCCTGGCGCCTTTCCGGTTCGCTCGCGAGGTCGGCCAAATAAAGGGCCTGCGCGAGGCGATGCCGAGTTCGATTGGCCGGCGGTTCAAAGAAGGCCAGCAAACCAGGATGCCTGATGAGTGCCGGGGAGAGGCCGAGCGGCGACAGCCCTTCGCGCTGAAGCCCTTCGCAGAGCCGCTGCAATTGTGCTTCCGTGGGTCTGGTGCCGAGATATCGCAGCAGAGCCTGCGCCTCGCTTTGCGGCGGCTCCTCGTGTGTCTGGCCAAATTCCCCGGCAAGCGCAGTCGCGGGGTCAGACAGGTTCAACTTCAGGAGCCTGAGGCTCTCGCTGCTCTCCATCGGTGCGGCGCCTGCAAGCCCCAGCACGCGCTCCGGATCGACCGTGGGAATAAACGGGAGAAGCTTCGTCACGCGGCAGGCAAGGAGTGCGGCCATCAGCGGCACCGGTATGAAATGGAGGTTGCCCTTGCCCTGGGCACGGCGGAGAATTCTGAGCCAGGCGGCAAAGCTTATGGGATTTTCCGGCGCCAGCACAAATGTCTGCAGCGGCTGGTTCTCTCCGGTCGCCAGAGCCAACAGGCCTGCGGCCACTTCGTCGAGATGAATAGGCTGAACTTTGCGGCTGAGCCCGATCATCGGCAGGATTGGACTGAGCGCCGCCAATTTCGCCATCAGGCCGTACATCGCCGTCTGCTGGCCGCCGTAAACCAGCCCTATCCGCGCAATTCGAACGATCAATGCTGCCGGGCTGGCCGCCAAACGCTGTTCGATCCTGAACTTGGTGCGGCCGTAGACGTTGAGCGCTTCCTGCCTGGAGGAGGTGGAGGAGGCAAAGACGAAGCGCGGCACTCCGGCTGCCTTTGCCGCTTCGGCCAATTTCACGGTGCCCGATATATTGATGTTTTTTTCTTCGGCCGCTTCCGGCGGAGTAGCCCAGGAATGGGCGAGATGAACGACGGCAACGCCGCCCTCCAGATTGGACGCGGCAGGCTCATCCCCAATGCGCCACGTCGCGCCGGGCCGGCGGCCCAGCTCGACCACGTCGAAACCGCGCTCACGCGCCATCGCGGCAAGTCTTGCGCCGATATAGCCGGTTGATCCCGTGATGATGAGACGTGGTGCCATTCACACTCTCTACTGTGCAAAGGCGATGCGCGCACCGCTCCAGTCGAAACGAAACTCGATTTCCTTGAGCTGCGACAGCGCTTGCCGCACCTTTTCCTGGCGATCTCTAGGGCAATAGAGAACGAGGAAACCCCCACCGCCTGCACCTGCAAGCTTGCCACCGATAGCGCCGGCAGCCCGCGCCGCCTCATAAAACTGGTCGATCGCACTATTCGTAATCTTCGGGGTCAGAGATCTTTTCATCATCCATCCGCGGTGCAGCGCTTCGCCGAAGGCGCCGAGATCGCCCCTCATCAGGATGTCGCGCATTTCATAGCTCAACTGCACCATGCGCTCAACGGTCCGGAATTTTTCCTCGTCCGCCTCCATGGCTTCCACCTGCGTCGACAGCACCGAGCGCGTATCTCGCTGGCTTCCTGTGAAAAACAACAGGATGTTGCTCTCGAGTTCCGCCATCTTTTCGGAGCCGAGGACGACGGGCTGAACGTTGACGCCGCCGTTGGAATTAAATTCGATGAAGTTCAATCCGCCATGTGCGGCCGCATATTGGTCCTGCTTGCCGATCGGCTCCTTCAGGATATCGATTTCGAGTTTACACGCTTCTTCCGCCAGCTGCTCCTTGGAGGCAAAGCGCGACCTGTGGGCATAGAGTGCGTTGATCAGCGCCACGGAAAAGGAGCTGGATGATCCCAAGCCGGTTCCCGAGGGGATGTCGGCGACAGAAGCAACTTCGATGCCGGGCTCGATCCGATGCATCCGCAGGGCCTCGCGCAGCAGCGGATGGGCAATCTCTTCAAGCGTGTCGGCGAGCTCGGTGCGCGTATATTTGAGATGGTATTTGTTTTCGTTGAAGTAGTTGTGCACGATGACGAAGCTGTATTTGGCTATCGCACAGGACAAGACCGCGCCGGCTTGACGGCGGTAGTAGGAGGCTATGTCCGAGCCGCCGCCGGCGAAGCTGACCCGAAAAGGTGCGGATGAAACGATCAAAGGATTGCCTCCTCGAGATTGATGACGATATCGGCCGATGTCCGTTGTAGATCGATCCTCGGCCACTCCTCCTGAATTCGCGACGCCCAGAGCCCTTCGGCGTCCGCCGGCGTCAGGCCTTTCCAGGCGTAAAAATTGTGAAAGCGGTTCAGCAGCGTCTGCTGCGACGCTTCGACGAAGGCAGCCATGTCGACATCTTCACGGATCGACGCATGTCCGGCAAAAATGCCGTCCAGCAGAATGACCTCGGCATCGCGTGCATCATAGGTGGTCGTACCCGTATGCTGGCCACGGCTTGCAGCGTCGTAGCCGGGCGCCTCGACCTGTCCAGATTGACGCAGCATTCTGACGATCTCAGGATAGAACTCAACCCTGTTGCGTTCTTCAGCGTTCATATCGGGTCGGCGATGTTCGAGCGGCAGAATCCAACGGTCGAGCTCCAGCCTCACCACCCTGCGCCCGGCTTCCGAGAGCATGCGCTGAACGGCATGCGCAAACGTACTTTTGCCGGAGCGGGAACGACCGCATATGCTGACGAGAAAAGGACCTGCCGCATTTGAAAGACGTTTATCGATCGCGCTGAAGAGAGCTTGCCCGATATCCTGGTAGCTGCACTGAAAGCGAACGGCGTCATAGACCGTGTCGAAGACAAGATCGGCACACGGGATCTCTGTTTGCCCGGCCGGATAGCTCTTTTCATCCCGCAGGCCATAGCCGGTGCGTACGCCATGGGCCCAGATGCCCGCCTTGCGGCCGGCACCTATATCGCGCAAACTGTCTCCGATGATGATGGATTTGGTTTTTTCGATCGGCAATTCCGCCATGGCCTGGCGGATCATCAGATCTCCCGGTTTGCGGCAAGCGCAATCGATCTTCAGCGCCGGAACCTCGTTGGCGAATCCTTTTTCCGGATGGTGCGGGCAGAAATAGATACGGTCCAGGACGCCGCCATCTTCGGCAAGCTCGGCCTCCAGGCGACCAAGAACATGATCCAGGCCGGATTCATCGAGCAGGCCTTTGGCGAGCTGCGGCCGGTTGGTGACGGCAACCGCCAGGAAGCCGGCCTCGCGGGCGAGCCGCACGGCTTCGCCGGCTCGGCCGATCAGCTTCACCTGGTCGGGATGGACGACGCCATGGCCGCCAACGTCTTCGTTGAGGACGCCATCGCAATCGAAAAATACCGCCGGTCTTCTAACCGACAGATGGACGGCATGAACCCGTTCCTGCCGAAGATCCTCCGCCGCGGCAGCATGTCGGCTCGGAGACCCGATATCCTTCATATATTCTGGCGTGTCATAGATCGCGACCGGGATGGAACGCTCAAGGAGACCGGGAACGACATCATGGATCATGTCGGCCGGCTGCCCCGGCAGGAGCGTCTCGAAGAACTGTTCGGAAGCCACGTACAAACCGGCCGGCACCAGATTGCGCCAATCCGCATCGCGGGGCGTTTTGCGAGGCAACAGGCGCTGGAGATAACCGTTCTTCTGGACGACGAGATCGGATGTGCGGGGATGATCGTTGGGGTGAGCGATGATCGTCAGAGCGGCGGGAAATTGCTGACGATGACGCGCCAGTGCTGAAAGATCGATATCGAAAAGCATATCGCCGTAGACGATCAGGACGTCGCCGGCGATCGTTTCCAAAGTCGTCAGGCAGCCTGCCGTGCCGAGCGGGGACGTCTCGACGAAGACGTCGATCGTAATGCCGAGTTTTTCAGCTTCCGGGCCAAGAGCAGGCTCGAGCTGGCCGCCGAGGTGGCCGCCGAGCACGCGCACGTGTTGAACGCCTTCGCGGGCGAGAACACGAATCTGCCTGAGAATGATCGGCACGCCGTCGAGAGGCAGAAGGGCCTTCGGAATGGCGTCGCCCGTCATGATGCGCGCGCGTGTTCCGAGGCCCCCGGCAATAATGATTGCCTCGCGGATAGCGTTTTCAGAACCCATTCGCCAGGATCCGTTCGACGGCAAGTTCAACGGCCTCGGTCGACTTTCGCTTCGGCGACCAGCCTAGCGCGACGAGCCGGCTGATATCGTAGCTGAAGCGCGGCACATCGCCCAGCCAGCCGCGGTCCTCGCTTCCGTATTCGATGGCGGCTCCGGCTGCGACCTTCGAGACCACGATCTCGGCGATATCGCGCACGGACGTTTCGCCGATGCCGCTGGCATGAAATACTTCATAGGCACCGGGTGCCTTGTCCCAGGCAAGGAGTATCGCATCCACCAGGTCGCCGACATAGAGATAAGGCTTCGTCTGCATCCCGTTGCCGAGCACCTGAAGTCTCGTCGGATCAGCCTTCAACCTGTTGATGAAATCGTAGATCGCTCCATGGGTGGAGCGCTCCCCAACGACATTCGGAAAACGCAGCACCAGTGTCTTGATGCCGAATGACAGCGCATAGACGGACAGGTAGGCTTCAGCGGCAAGCTTGCTGGCGCCATAGAATGAGATCGGCCGCAAAGGACCGTGATTTTCGCGGATGTTCCCTTCAGCTTCGCCGAACACAGCGGACGTGCTGGCGAAGAAAAGCCTGTCGATTCCATGCTTGCGCATGACGGCAAGCAGTGTTGTCGTCGTCAGCTGGTTCAGCTGCAGGTCCAGTTCCGCATTGGCGTTGCCCGCGGCAATATCGGAATTGGCGGCGAGATGAAAAACAGCGTCGGGACGGTCCGCCGCAAGGAGCTGTTCCATGCCTTCCCGATCAAGCATATCCAGCTTCTGGAAGCGAAAATCCGATCGTTCCAGCAGATGATCTATATTCCGCATCCGGCCAAGATGGAGATTGTCGATCGCGGTGACCCGATAGCCCTTTTCCAAAAGGCGATCGCAGAGATGGCTGCCGATAAATCCGGCCCCTCCGGTTACCAAGGCATGCATGTCGGCAGCTCCATATGATCTGCTAAGGCTCATCAGAGCGCTTTGATCTTTCCCGAATGAGGACGCGAAAGGACGAATACACCACCGGCCAAGCCGACCACAAGCTGCAGCAGGCCGAAAACCACCGATAGCGTTGCCGCGTCCGTCGTGCCTATGCCGAACACGGCGAGTGAAATGATCATGCCGCCTTCCCGGAGGCCCCATCCTCCAACGGAAATGGGAACCATCGCGATCAAAAGCACCGGCGGGAAAGCGGCTGCGGCCTGACCCCAATCGAGCGGGAGACCAAGGCCGAGAACGAGGATCTCAAGCGAGACGACGCTCAATCCGTGAATGGCGAGGGTCAATAGAAATACGCCGACCATTCTTTGGTGGGTGATCAAAGCCCGCAACGCGTCGGTCAACGCGTGCAGCTTTGCCGGAAAGAACCGGACGAATAAGTGGCGGCGCCAACTGAACACCAGGGCTGATGCGATAGATCCCGCAACGCCAAGCGCCGTGAGCTCTGTCAGATAGGGGATAGGAAAGTCGTGCCCGTAGACGGCGCGCAGGATGATCAGTCCGGTCAGCGCAACGACCGCCAGTCCGAAAAGAGTAAGGATGCGGTCCATGACGACGCCCAGCGTGGCTTCTCCGATCGTCAGGCCATATTTCACGGCGCCAAATATGCGAGCGGCATCGCCTGGAATGGGACTCGGAAGAGCTTGATTGTAAAAGAGGCTTTGCATGAAGAGTTTCATGGCGCCTGAAATCTTCAGCCTTTGCCCTATCATGTCCGATAGAAGGCACCACCGCCACGCCGAAAACAGAGCCTGCAAGAGCAGAAGAAAGATGCTGGCCGAAATGGTCGCCGCCGACAGGGTCTGGACCGCAGCCCACCCTTCCGAAAAATCTACCTTGCGCGCGATCCATATGACGAGGCCAAGCGCGACGACCACTTTCAAAACCGGTATGCCAATGCGAAGCAACGCTGGGGAGGACGCGGTAGTCACGGCGCCCGAGCCGCATCAAAACGGTAGAGCTTCCAGCCGAACCGATCTGTCAATATCAGCGAGGAACGGGGCATCATGTGCGTTACGACGCTGTTGGCCATCACCACTTTATCTTCTCCAAGACGTTCGGCGAGGAACGCGCTACCAGCGTCAGGGGTGACGATGAAGTAGCCTATATGATTGTACTTTATGAAAGCGTCGATATCCGAACCCGGTGCAGGCAGCACGTGGCGCGGCAATTGCCAACCGCCATCGCGGCCATTGTTGTAAGCCGTGGACAATAATGTGTTGGAGTTATGGAAAGGTTGGAAAACGGTTCGCAGGTCGTGATCTGCGATATAGCGGTACATGAAATAAGCTTCGCGGTGGCTCTCCATATATTTGTCGACGCTTATCATCCCAAGCACGACGTCGAGTTTTTTCGCCTTGACGGGATCTATGTCGCCGCCGCCCACTCGATACCAGTGGGAAATCCAGAGGCCGCCGGCCAGCAAACTGACGGCAACCGGGGTGGCGACCATGCAGGCGCGCGACGAGACGATTTTCGCAAGTGGGGCTATCTGCGGCAGGACTCGCCGGTCGAGCCATTTATCCAGCCGTTCGCGAACCAGGGAGGCGCCGATAAACCCGGTCGAAAAGAAAAGCAGATAGGCTGGCGTTGCCCACCGTATGTGATTGAACATAACGGTGTACCATATCACAAACATGGCAGCGACAATCGCTGCGAGAAATGCGATGCGCCGGAAAGCCACCGCCAGACCCGCCAGTATCAAAGCAAGAGCGACGAAAGCGTTCGGCTTGCGAGCGAGGAACCAGTCGTAAAGAATATAGAGGAAGTCCTGCCAACCTTGCAGAGTAGCGAGGTTCGTCACGAAACGTCGGTTGGCGGGATCGAAAGCCCGGCCCAATTCGAGCGTGTAATCCGCCATCCAAGCATCGGTGAGGCCCGGATGACCGAACAGGAAGGGATAGATCGGATTGCCGAGAACGATCAGGTTTTTCGCATACCAATAGCCCGAGACGGCGAGAAATGTGCAGAGGCATGACAGGAAGAGCGGCAGCGATACTCTTCCTTTGAGAAGCGCCGGCATCAATGCCAGCCCTATAAGGCCAAGCATTTGCAGTTCCGTATATTTTCCTCCGACCGCTCCCCCCAAGACGAGCGCACAATGAAAAAGCTCCGCCGGACGCCGGGTTTCCAAATAGCGCCACAAAAAAAGCACGGCTGCGACTGAGAAACACGACCGGGCGAGATCCGTCATCGGTTCGCCGACACTCCCCCTGAAGAAGGGGATGCTGAGTATCAGAGCGGCCACCAGGAAAAAACCGCATGCCCGCCAACGACTGGCGCAGCTTGAAAGGAGGAACAGAAACCCGAAGAAAATTGCGATGTTCATAGTCGCCGCGCCGGTCCAGTGACCGCTGACCATCATGACGAGTGCAAACAGCAGATTGAAGAAGAGTGGAATATTCCCGTAGAAGGGATGATCAATCTGCGGTGTCACAAAGCCAGCGTGATCGATGATGCTGTTTGCGAGCGGGATGTGGAAAACCCACACATCGTCGACGCTTGATGGAAATAGGGCTTGGACGCTCCACACGTAGCAATAGGCAATGCATACGAGTGCAGCGAGGACCGGAAACGGATTGCCGATCCTGGTTTCGGCCGCGATTTTACAAAAAAACGAACCTAGGTCGCAAAGAACGGCGACAAGATCACGCCGCCGCCAGATCATCGAGATAGCCACGATAGGAAGAACAATTTCCCATCGTAATCCGTGAAATGCGCCAAGGACGGTAGCCGCGCCGCCTGATATCGCCAGAGCCGGCAAAATGCCGCTGAACAAGAAATCGATGCCGTCTCGAAAGGGCCGATCGCAACCTCGATTGAGCCAAACGACGATCCCTCGATCGATCACCAGGCCCCATAAGATTATGAAAAAAGCCGTGCACCAGCCTGCGATCATCACCGCTCCCGTGGCTCCTATCCCGCGAGAGGGGGCGCAGGCTTCTTGACGGGCAGCATGACCCCAAGCGCTCGGATCATGAGGCCTGAAATAAAGATCTGGAACGCTGTCGTGATAAGCCAGAGCCCGAAGACGGCCCAGTTCGTTTCGACGCCAATCTCAGGCAGTACGTATCCATTCCCGACATAGGAATCGAAGAGCGGAAACGCCAACAAAACGCCTGCAAGAACGACCACGACCGTTCCCCAAATCGTTGCGTTATAAGGCAGGAGCCGCTCGAAACGAGGCTGCACGCGTCCCGAATAATCGAAGATAACCCGACCGATCGCGGCCGAAACCAGCATTGATTGACCAAGCACGGCCAGGGCCATGGCAAACAGCATGGCGTTGGACGAGAACCGCACACCGGCAATAGACATAGGTCCAGCGAGCAATGGCAGCATGATGATCAAGCCGAGGGCCAGAAGCAGGAAGCCCGGCCAGATGAGAAAGAAATCGAACCCGTAGACGAACATCGCCTGAAGATTACGCCAGCCGGCGCGCCACGGCTCCATCCAACCCCGCCGCTTCATGTGGCTGAGCCGTCCATCCGGATCTTTTAGGAAGTGGATCGGCACTTCAGTGGTCGGAAGCTCCATATGCACGGACTTCAGCACCATTTCCGACGCATATTCCCATCCTTGCGACCGAAGATCCATGCGCAGCAACGCATCGACACTGATGCCCCGCATGCCGCAATGGATGTCGGAAAAGCGGCTGGCGAACATCCGATTAAGAATCCAGGTCGTCAGGGGCGTTCCGAAATAGCGATGCAGGGGCGGCATCGCATTGTCTTCGATCGAGCCCTTGAACCGCGAGCCCATCACGAAGTCGGCCCCCTCTCGGAAGGCCTCGATAAACGGCGCTATCTGGCGAAAATCATAAGTGCAGTCCGCATCGCCCATGATGATGAACTTGCCGCGGACGAATGGAATGGCATCGATGTAAGCTCTGCCCAAACCGCGCTTCGGCGTCCGCAACACGCGGGCACCCCTGTCGCGCGCGATTTCGGGTGTGCGATCGGTTGAGCTGTCGACGATCAGGATCTCCACCGCCGCACCACTTGCCGCAATACCCTCGCGGCACCAGTCGACGAAGGTTCCGATCGTCAATTCCTCGTTAAGAGACGGGACGAGGATGGTCACTTCGGGATCGGTGACATCATCGTCGGGGGTAAGGAGCGTCAATTCCGGATCGTGAATGCTGAGGAAAGTCATGCGCGTGAAACGGCTCGTTAGGAGAGAGTGGGCGGGACAAGTCCGCAGGAAAAATCCAATACGGCGTGGCAAATCGCCAGATGTGCGATTTCCACATAGCCATATTGATCGGAAGCCACATAAAAGTTCAGGTCACCGAGATCACGCAGCGGATTGCCCGGCGCGAATCCGCTCAAAGTCACGACGGCGCAGCCTTTGTCCCGGGCCGTACGGACGGCCTTGGTAATGCTTTCGGATCTCCCAGAACTGCTGATTGCCACCAGCAGGTCACCTTCGTTCGCGTGCATGGCGATCTGCGTGGAGAACACGTTCTCATATCCGAGATCGTTTGAGAGGCATGTCAGCGTCGCGCCGTCGTTCATCGCCATGGCGCGTAGCCCGCCGTTTTTCGAGTAGTCGGTTGCCATGTGGCTGGCGATTGCCGCGCTGCCGCCGTTGCCAATGAACATGATCTTCCGTCCGGCATCGTGCGTGGCGCGAGCCAGTTGCATGGACTCTGTCACGGCTGCTGCATAATCCAGGCTCTCTCCCGCTGACCGCGTAGCGGTTGTATTCACAAGAACATGGCGGAGAAATGTGAAGTAGCGATCCAGGTCGCTGGCTGTTACGCCAAGCCCAGAAGATCTGTTCTCATTTTGTAACATGCTCGTTCCGTCCCTACGCCTTGGGAATTGGGGCGTCCTTAAAGATTAAATGAGACGAAGGCAAGTTGCTCGCCAGCTCTTTTGAGGGTTGTCGGCGGGTGTCGCGGCTTTGCAACTAGCGGTCACGCCAGGCAGTTGAATTGACCGCCTATGCCCGAGCCTCAGGACACTGATCGATGTGAGCGCGCAGACAAGCGCTTTCAGCGCTCGCGCTGCGGATGCCCATGTCGGGTGAAAGAGGAGTTCGCAGCCGCTTCCGGCATGTTGTGACCGTCAGTTCCCGACCGCTGCGATGATGCCGATCTCGACGGCGAATTCCGGTCCGGCGAGCCTTGCTTCGACCGTGGCGCGCGCCGGCGCATGACCTGAAGGCACCCAGGCGTCCCAGACGGCATTCATGTCTTCGAAGCTGGAGATGTCGGTAAGCCAGATCGTCGCGCTGAGGATCCGTGTCGGATCGCTGCCTGCGCCTTCCAGAAGCCGGGTGATCCGCGCCAGGATGTTGGTCGTCTGTTCGCGCACGGACGCGCCCGGCGCGTCGATTGCGACCTGGCCTGCGAGGAACACCAAGCCGCCATAGGTCACGCCCTGGCTCATCCGTTTTCCGGTTTCGTAGCGTTCGATCTGCATGCTCAACTCCCTGAATTAATCCCTATGCGCAATCTTTTGGCGTTCGGCACGTCGCTGCAGCCATTGGATCGTGGCGAGGAACAGCGTCGAAAACAGGATGAGGAGCGTGGCGACGGCGGCGATCGTCGGGCTCAGCGTTTCGCGCACGCCGCTCCACATCTGGCGCGGCAGCGTGCGTTCTTCGGAACCGGCGATGAAGAGTGCAATCACCACTTCGTCGAATGATGTCACGAAGGCGAAGAGCGCGCCGGACGCCACCCCCGGCGCGATGACCGGCAGCATGATGCGCAACGTCGCTTCGACCGGAGCTGCGCCGAGACTGGATGCCGCCCGCATCAGATTGTGATCGAAGCTTGCGAGCGTGGCGGTCACGGTGATCACCACGAAGGGGGCGCCGATCGCCGTATGCGCCAGCACCAGCCCGGTCAGGCTGTTGAGCAGCCCGACGGCGGCGAAGGCATAATAGATGCCGACCGCCGAAACGATGACTGGCACGATCATCGGCGAAATCAGAATGGCGGTCAGCGTTGCCCGCGCGGGGCAGGAGGGCCGGCTGAGGCCGATTGCGGCAAGCGTGCCGAGAAAGGTCGACAGAAGCGTGGCGAAGACGGCGACGATGATGCTGTTCTTCAGCGCCAGCTGCCAGACGTTGGAATCGAAGAATTCCCGATACCACCGAAGCGACAGGCCGGGCATGGGATAGGTGAAGAACGGCTCGGCATTGAAGGAGAGCGGCACGATCGCCACGATCGGTGCGATCAGGAACAGGATCACCAGGCCGCCAGCCAGCCACAAGAGGATCGAAAACAGCCGCGGGAAAGAAAGGAAATTCGTCATCAGCCTATCCTCAGCCTGTCGATGCCGACAATGCGATTGTAGACGGCATAGAGGATCAGCACCGCCACCAACAGGATCGTGCTCAAAGCCGCCGCCATGCCCCAGTTGGTGACCTGATTGGAGTAATAGGCGATGAAATAGCTCACCATCTGGTCTCCCGGCCCGCCGACCAGAGCTGGCGTGATGTAGTAGCCAAGCGCCAGGATGAAGACGAGCAACCCGCCGGCACTGACACCAGGCATGCTCATCGGCAGGTATATGCGGAAGAAGGCCGACATCGGCGGCGCGCCAAGCGACGAGGCGGCACGCAGATAGACCGGAGGTATGCTCTTCATGACGCTGTAGATCGGCAGCACCATAAAGGGCAGCAGAATATGGGTCATGGCAATCAGCACGCCGATGCGATTGTAGATCAGGTCGAGGGGATGCGCGGGGTCGATGAGGCCCAACCAAATGAGCGCCGAGTTGATCACGCCGCGCCCCTGCAGCAAGACGACCCAGGCGCTGGTGCGGACCAGAAGCGAGGTCCAGAACGGCAGGAGCACCAGGATCATCAGCGTATTGGCGACCGCTCCTTTCGATCGGGCGATCAGGGCGGCAAGGGGATAGCCGAGAAACAGGCAGATCACGGTCACCGAAGCGCTGACGACGAATGTGCGGATCAGGACATCGACATGGACCGCATTCTCCGCCGAGACCCTGCCGATGGCGCCCGAAGCACCGCGCTCCAGGTCGAGCGAGGCGAGCAGGTAATAATCGGTGAAGGGCGGCGACGCATTCTTGATGAGCGTCCAGTAGTGCGGCGTCTCCCATCTGGGATCGATGGCGACGAAGGCAGTCTTATAGGGCGGCTCCGCGTTGCGGATCGTACGAGCGGTTTTCAACAGCATCGAGCGCATGCCGGTCTCGTAATAGTTGAGACGCTTGGCCACTTCGGCAATCTGGTCGCGCGGCGATTGTTTCAGATCTGTGGCAAAGGCAGCAAACAGCGTTTCGTCGGGCGCAGACTGCTCATCCCAGGCTGATAGAGCCGACATCGTGTAGGGCAGGGCGGCGGAAGCCGCCCTGTTGTCGACCGCGCGTGTCAACAACAGGGCAATGGGCAGGACGAAGACGAGCAGCAGGAAGATCAACAGAGGCGCGATCAGCAGCAGCGCTCTCAGCTGCGCCTTGCTTTTCGCACTGCCGAGCCTTTTCGCCCGCGTGCGAGCGGCAATCCTTGCCTCATCGCCGTCATTCATTGTCGCGATCGCCATCGCTCTGCCTTCCTGAGGGAGAAAAAGGGGCGGACGAGGTCAGGGGGACACCCGCCCGCCCGACGAGGTTACTGTGCGAGCCACTTGTTGAAGCGTTCGGTCAACTCCTCATCATGATCGGCCCAGAACTCGGAGGAGACGACAAAGGCGTTCTTCGTATTGTCAGGCGCTGTCGGCAGATCGACAAGAATATCCGGCGGAACCTTTGCGATGGCCGCTTTTAGGGTCGGACCATAGGAGATATATTTGGACTGCTGCGCCATCACGTCGGGATTGACGGTGAAGGCGACGAATTTGTCCGCCAGTTCCTTGTTCTTCGAGCCTTTCGGCTCAGCCCAGAGATTGAAGTCCATTCCCTGGCCGTCCCAGACGATCTTGAAGTTCTTGCCGCTGTTCTTGACGGCATCGTAGATGCGGCCGTTCCATGCCGTCGTCATCACCACTTCGCCGTCGGCGAGAAGCTGCGGCGGCTGCGCGCCCGCCGTCCACCAGACCTTCACATCCTTCTTGATGGTATCGAGCTTCTTCAAGGCGCGGTCGACGCCTTCCGGCGTGCCGAGCGCATCGTAAACCTCGGCGGGTTTGACGCCATCGGCAATCAGGGCGAATTCCAACGTGGTCTTTGGAGACTTGCGCAAGGCGCGCGGTCCGGGGAACTTGGCCGTGTCGAACAGATCGGCCATGGTCGTTGGCCCGCCATTCGGGAACTTGGCGGCATCATAAGCATAGATGGTGCCGAAGACGATCGTCGCGACGGCGCAATCCATCGCAGCGCCGTCGATGAAGGCGTCCTTGCCGCCGAGCTTCGAGTAGTCGATCGTTTCGAGCCAGCCCTCGTCGCAGCCTTGCAACGCATGGCTGGGTTCGACATCGACGACATCCCAGGTCACTTGGCCTGTTTCGACCATGCCCTTCAGCTTAGCCGTGGAGCCGTCCCATTCGTCCTGGAGGATCTTGGCGCCGGCTTCCTTGGCGAACGGCTTGAAAAAGGCCTCCTCCTGGCTCTTCGTATAGGCGCCACCCCAGGATGTGACGGTCAGCGTATCCTCGGCAAATGCTGCTCCTGCGATGGCAAGAGTCATGACGGAACTGAGAAGCATGCAGTTTAAACGCATCATGGTGGTTCCCCTTTTTGTAGCTGCGTTTGCGAAAGAATGAATGTCCGGTCAGGAGAGCGCGAGGACGCGGCAATCCTCTGGCGTCCAGCCGATGACGGTATTCGCGCCTGGCGCATGAACCGGAATGTCCTGGGCGGCTGCCACTTTGATGAAGACGTCGTCGCAGCCACAGGCTGAGACGCGCAACCTGACATGATCGCCGTGATAGATGATTTCCTTGAGCGTCGCCGTAAACCGGTTCGGAACCTCGGCTCCTGGCGCCAGCTGAATCCGCTCGGGCCGCAATACCAGCGTTGCCCGTGCGCCTTCCTTCAATCCTTCTCCGGCATGGCCGGTAATGATCGAACCATCGGGCGCGCGAATTCGGCAGACCGCATTTTCGATCGCGACGACCTCGCCTGATATCGCATTGTTCTCGCCGATGAAGGTTGCGACGAAGGGGTTTGCCGGCGTCTCGTAGAGCTCATGCGGCGGCGCGATCTGCTGCAGGATGCCGTCATTGAACACGCCGACCCGATCCGACATGGTCAGCGCCTCGCTCTGGTCGTGGGTGACGTAGACGACATTGATGCCGAGGCGGGCATGCAGGTGCTTGATCTCGAGCTGCATATGTTCGCGAAGCTGCTTGTCGAGCGCACCAAGCGGCTCGTCCATCAGCACGAGCTGCGGCTCGAAGACGAGAGCCCGGGCAAGCGCGATGCGCTGCTGTTGTCCGCCGGAAAGCTGGTTGGGCCGCCGCGTTTCGAAGCTCGCCATGCGCACCATGTCGAGCGCGCGGCGCACCCGCTCGGTGATCTCGGCCTTGCCGAGCCGGCGCATTTTCAGCGGGAAAGCGACGTTCTCGCCGACGGTCATATGCGGGAAGAGCGCGTAATTCTGGAAGACCACACCGATATTGCGGCGATGCGGCGGAACGCTGTCGATCCTGTTGTCGGCAAGGGTGATCGTTCCGTCGGTCGGCGCTTCGAAACCGGCCAGCATCATCAGCGTCGTGGTCTTGCCGGATCCGGACGGACCGAGAAGGGTCAGAAATTCCCCTTTGGCGACGTCGAGGTCCAGGCCGCGCACGACATGGCTGACGCCGTCATAGGATTTACGCACGCCTTCGAAAGCAATGAAGCGCTCGCTCATCAATACCTCCTGTTTGCATCGGCGGGTCCCTGCCTCTTTGTCTCGATGCTGGGCTATATTGTCTCGGTCTACTTCGGCTTGTCAAGCCACACAAATAATTTTGTGTGGTATCGGCGGCAGGGTCTCGAAAACACGGGAAAAGCGTGCTATGTCGCACGAAAGCAAGCTGAATCGCAGTGCCACGGTGATTGATGCGCGCGTTCGGCTTATAGGATTTATGCCGCTGTTACAGGAATTGTATGTCTGAAAGATCGGAAGTGACCCGGACAAATCAGGAGAGGGAAACGCGGATACCGGCCTATCTGGAGCTCGCAAGCGAGCTCGAGGCGAGGATCCGCTCGGGCGCCTTGCCCCCCGGCAGCCAGCTCCCGCCGCAGCGCGACCTCGCGCGGGAGCGGTCGCTCAACGTCTCCACAGTCACGCGCGCCTACCGCGAATTGCAAAACCTCAACCTTGTGATGGGCAGCACCCGGCGCGGCACGATCGTTATGGGCGACGGCGCCATGCCGCGGGTCGACCGGGCGGCGAGCCCGGCCGGTATCATCGATCTGACGGTCAACCGGCCGGCCGTCGACGATTTCCAGCAGCGCTTGGCGCAATCTTTGCCTGACCTGTCGTCCGACCGGCGCTTTCGCCAGATGCAGGAATACCAGCCGCCGGAAGGGCCGGCCTGGGCACGCCACGCGGCGAGAAAATGGATATCGCTCAACGGTTTCGACCCGTCCGACGACGATATCGTGGTCACCAGCGGCGCCCAGCACGCTTTGCTGGCGGTGATCAGCAGCCTGATAGAGCCCGGCGACACCATCGTCTGCGATCGACTGACCTATTACGGCCTGATCGCGCTTGCCCAAATGTTCCGCTTCCGCATTATCGGCATTGGAAGTGACGATCAGGGCATGTCGGCGGCGGAGCTCGACGATATCTGCCGCCGGGAGACCGTGCGCGCCGTCTTCACGGTTCCCTCGATGCACAATCCGACCGTCGTCACCATGAGCGAGGCTCGCCGGCGCGAACTGGTCGATGTTGCGGAAAAGCACGATCTCGTCATCATAGAGGATGATGTCTATGGACCGATGCTCGGGACCCGGGCAAGCGCCTTGATCACGCTTGCGCCGAGCAGAACCTACCATATATCAGCGCTCTCCAAGGCGCTGGCGCCGGGTCTGCGCGTCGGCTATCTCTCCTGCCCGCCCGGCCGGGCGCTGCTGTCTGCCGAGGCGGTTCGCACGACCGCCTGGATGCCCTCTCCGCTGCCGCTGCTGCTTGCGACCCGCTGGCTGGAGGACGGCACGGCCGAAGCGATCCTGAAGGCTCAGCTTGCGGAGCTGCGCGCACGCCACGCGATCGTCACGACGATCCTTGCCGGCCATTCCTTCTCCGCCGATCCGCGCTGCATGTTTTTATGGCTGAGGTTGCCGGCGCCATGGCGATGCGAGGATTTTGCCGCCAATCTGCGCGCCCATGGCGTTGCCGTCATGGCTGCCACCGCCTTTGCCTGCGACCGTCAGCCCGTCGAGCATGCCGTTCGCGTCAATGTCGGCTGCGCATCGTCGCGTGATGAACTTGCAACGGCGCTGCGCATCATTGCCGCCACGCTGAACGATCGTCCCCGCGCTCTGGCAGGCCTGGTCTAGGCGATGAACACGCTGCTTCCCGACCTTCAGCCCTTGCCCGACGCCGAGCGCTGGCATGTGGCTGTGGTCGGTGCCGGATTGGTCGGCCTCTGCACGGCCCTTTGGCTGCAAAGAATGAGGCAGCGGGTCACGATTATCGATCCGGCGCCGCCCTTGGGCGATGCATCCTACCGGCAGGCTTGCTCCTATGGAAATGCCTGCACCTTTGCGCCGCACGGCGTCGTTCCCGTCGCGACGCCGGGCGTCCTCTGGCGTGTGCCGGGCATACTGCTCAATCCGCTCGGTCCCCTGGCGATCGTCTGGAGATACCTGCCGCAACTGACGCTGTCGGCTTTGACCGGCTATCTCGTTTCCCAGCTGGTCGCAGGACAGCGCCCGGCGGTCGATCTGACGCCCCTGCGTCCCGACCGGTTCTAAGAAGGGCCTTATCGGGCCTCTTTCTTCGGTTGGAGTGAGTCACGCACGAACAAGGCCGGTGAAGGCAAAGCGAAGGCAAAGTCCGTATCGCTCGAGCCTTGAATGTAAGGAAAAATTCCATTACTTTTGTATGGGTTGAAGATAGGAGATTTTCCATGGCTTCCCTTGCCGTCACCATGAAAGGGCAGATCACGCTGAGACGGGATTTGCTGACGCACCTTGGGGTCAAACCGGGGGAGCGGATCGAATTCGACAAGCTGCCTGGGGGCGAGCTGCGGGTAAAGGCTGCTCGTCCAACGGGGACAATCGACGATTTTATCGGTCGGCATGCTGGCAAGATGAAAAAGCCGTTGACCATCGAAGAGATGAACGAAATCGCGACTTCGGGCTGGGCCGGCGAGGAATGAAAGTTTCAGTCGATACCAACATTCTTGCTCGAGCGGTCCTGCAGGATGATGCTGAGCAGGGGAGGGCAGCGGCAAAGCTCCTCAAGGAAGCATCATTGATCGCGGTTTCCCTGCCGAGCTTATGTGAACTGGTGTGGATATTGCGTCGAGGAGCCAGGCTATCAAAGGAAGATGTTTCACAGACGATCCACGACCTGCTCAACGCGGGCAATGTGGTGATGAACCGTCCTGCGGCCGAAGCGGGACTGGCCATGCTGGAGGCGGGTGGCGATTTCGCAGATGGCGTGATTGCCCATGAAGGAGCATGGCTTGGCGGCGAGAGCTTCGTATCTTTCGACAAGCAGGCGGTCGAACTGGTCATCCACCAAGGCCAACCCGCGCGTCTTCTCGCCTGAAATTCCGCAGCTCATGATCAGGTCGATGCTGAACGGTTGAAAGCTTTTCAACGCTGAGACGACAGGCGGTGCCATCCTCAGAATCGATGTTCCGCTCCTTCGACCGGATTTGCCCAGACCGTCATTCCAGACGCAAACGGCGTCTCGCCCTCGGCACGCACGACCATCTCGCCGAGTTCGGGGACGTCGAGGTAGAGGATTGCGTCGGCGCCAAGCCGCTCGAGATGCCGGATCCTGCCCTGCCATTGCCCGGCACCTTCCGAAAGCCTGATATGTTCGGGGCGAATACCATAAGTCGTGCAGTTCATTCGCCGCGCGGTCTCGCCGCCATAGAGGTTCATCTTCGGGCTGCCGATGAAACCGGCGACGAAGGGTGTCGCGGGATTGCGGTAGAGTTCCATCGGGCTGCCGATCTGCTCGACCGCTCCGCCATTCAGGACGACGATCTTGTCCGCCATCGTCATCGCTTCGACCTGGTCGTGGGTGACATAGACCATTGTCGACTTCAGGCGGGCGTGGAGATCTGATATCTCGAGGCGCATTTGGGCTCTGAGCGAAGCGTCGAGATTGGAGAGCGGCTCGTCGAACAGGAAGACTTCGGGGTCGCGAACGATCGCCCGACCGATGGCGACGCGCTGCCTCTGGCCGCCGGAGAGTGCTTTCGGTTTTCTCTGCAAGAGATGGGTGAGTTGCAATGTTTCGGCGGCTGCCGCCACCTTGGCGGCGATCTCAGCCTTCGGGCGGCGGGCGAGCGAAAGCCCGAAGCCGATATTCTCCGCCACGGTCATGTGCGGGTAGAGCGCGTAGCTCTGGAATACCATGGCAATGCCGCGCTCCGAGGGTTCGGCATAGGTCACGTCCTTGCTGCCGATGGTCAGCGCGCCTGACGTCGCTTCCTCCAGGCCGGCGATGATCCGCAGCAGCGTCGACTTTCCGCATCCAGATGGGCCGACGAAAACGACGAACTCGCCGGAGGCAACCTCCAGATCGATCCCCTTGATGACTTCAAGGGCGCCAAAGCTCTTGCGAACCTGTTTGAGAGTGAGCTCAGCCATTCTGCTACCCTTTGACTGCGCCAGATGTCATGCCCGCGACGATCTGCCGGTTGAAGAAGATGAAGACGATCAGCGGCGGGATCGTCACGAGGAGGATATTCATGAACAGGAGATTGTACTGGCTCGTGTACATGCTCTGGAAGTTATAGAGCGTCAGTTGCACGGTCACGTTCTCCTTGCCCGGAAGATAGTAGAGCGGGTTGGTGAAATCGTTGAAGATCGCAATGGACTGAACGACGATGTTGGTGACGGTCACCGGCTTCAGCAGCGGCAGGATCACTCTGAAGAAAATCTGCCGGGGCTTGGCGCCATCGATCAGCGCCGCCTCGTCGAGGTCGCGCGGTATGGTCGAGATGAACGACCGGTAGAGCAGGGTCGAGAAAGAGAGATTGTAGGCGACCTGGATCAGGATCATCCCGGTCATGGTCTTGAAGAGACCGATCTCCTGCAGGAGGCCGATGGTTGGCACGACGGCTGGGGGCATCATCAGACCCATGAAAAGGGCAATGGAGGCCACCCTGTTCCAGGCGGTCTTGCGGCGCTGCATTACATAGCCGACCATCGCCGAAAGTAGGATCAGGATCGTGACAGAGACCACGGTGATCAGCGAGGAGTTGAAATAGGCGAGCACGAGCTGGTAGTCGCGCGCCTTGAAAACGGCCACCAGATTATCCCAGAACAGCCACTGCTCAGGCAAATCGAAATTGAGGCGGGACGCTTCGGATTTCGATTTGACCGCCTGCAGAGCGACGAAAACGAAAGGCATCACGAAGACGACGGCAGCCACAGCAAGGGCTATCGCGCCGGTCACGTAAGGGCGGGAGCTTCTCATTCTTCGACCCCACGTCGGTTGAACCAAAGGGTGAGTGGCAGGATGATCACTGCAATCAGCGCAAACAGGATGACGTTTCCAGCGGTCGACAGACCGTAGAAGCCCGCCTGGTACTGTTTGTAGATGACCGAAGCGATCACATCAGAGGAGAAACCGGGCCCTCCGCGGGTCATCGCCCATATCAGGTCAAAGGATCGAAGCCCGCCGATCAGCGACAATGTCACCACGGTAATGGTGGCGGGACGCACAAGCGGCAGAGTGATCCGGAAAAATTGCTGGGGGCGTGTGGCGCCGTCAATTCTGGCCGCCTCATAATAGTCAGGGCTGATCGCAGCGAGGCCGGCGATGAAGATCAGTGTGGCGAGGCCGACACCCTTCCAGAGATCGACGAGCGCCACGGAAAAAAGCGCGAGTGCCGGATTGGTGAGCCATCCCGGGCCGGGAATGCCGAGCGTTTCGAGCGTGACATTGATGATGCCCCTGGTGGGATGCATCATCACCGTGAAGGTGATGCCGATGCCGATCGTCGAGACCAGAACGGGAAAGAAGACCAGCGTGCGCAGGAAACCACGGGCGAAAATATTGCTGGTCAGCATCACGGCGAGCAGCAACCCGCAGACCGTCTTCAGGCCGGATGTCGTCACGGCATAAATCAGCGTGTTGACCAGTCCCTTGACCAGGAAGGGTTCGGAAAAGAACTGCTGAAAGTTTTCGAGCCCGATGAATTCGGCGGTCGAAAGATCCCAGCGTGTCAGGCTGAACCAGAGAGAGGATACCGTGGGAACCAGAAACAGCACGCCGTAGATGATTGCGGCCGGAATGAAAAACCACAGCGGGTAGGGCGATTTGCGCGAGCGGGGGCGTGTCTCTGTCATGACGACCTCTTCGATCGGGTGGAGCCTCGCTCCATCAGGAGCGAGGTTAATTGACCCGAAAGAACGCTACCAGTTGGGCAGGCCGAGCTGCTTGGCCTGTTTGCGCACGTCGTCGTCATAGAGCTTTGCCGCGTCGGCCGGCTGGCGAATACCGGAGCCGACTTCGACGGTGATCTGCTCGAGAGCCGGTCCTTTGATCGGCGAAACGAATTCCAGCGCCGTGGTTGTCTTGTCCTTCGCCTCGAAATAGGGGAGCATGTCCTTTATCGCAGGCGGCACGTCGGCTGGCAGGTCGCAGCCGTCGATCAGAGAAGGCCCCTGAACGGCATTGGTTTCCACCATGATCTTGCAAGCCTCGACGCTTCCGGCGAAATCGACGAATTTCCGTGCTTCCTCGGCGTGCTGGCTGGTCAACGGAATGTAAAGGGCTGGCGGCATCCAGACCGTCAAGCCGTTGGTTGCGGCGTCGTCGCTCGGCTGCGCGAAGAAGCCGACATCGTTGAGGTTTTCGGGATAATTCTGTTTGAGCGCACCGACGGCGAAGCTCAGCATCGGATAATGCGCTGCCTCGCCGGTCGCTACCATTCTCAGGCCATCGTCGTAGCTTGCCGCGCCGAAATCTTCGTTCATCAGGCCGGCGTCGTGAACGTTCTTCAGCCGTTCGAAGCCTTTCATGGCCGCAGGCGTCTCGGCGTATTTCGCCTTGTTGGCGGTATAGTCGGCGGCGAAGTTCGGCACGGCCGCGTGCAGGTTGTAATAGTCAGCCAGAACGAACAGCTGCGAGGTCCAGGTGTCGCGATAGGTCTGCGCCACGGCGACCTTTCCTGATGCTTTGACCTTTTCGTTGTTCGCCATGAAGTCCGCCCATGTCTTCGGGATGGAGAGGCTGAGGTCCTGGTAGATTTTCCTGTTGTAGAGGATCCCGCCCGCCATCGCCGTGCCGAAGGGAACACCGTAGAGCTTGTCGTCGGCGCGGACGACTGACTTGAAACCGTCGTCGACCTTCGCCTGCGACGACAGACCGTTCAGATCGACAAGCGTCTGTGCCGGCTTCAGCGCCTGTAGCAGCGAGCCGGAATTATAGAGGAACACATCAGACATCTCGCCCGTCGCCAGGCGCGTCTTAACGATGTTGTCGCCCTCGCCACCGCCTGGCCGCGGCTCGATTTCGATCGTCACGTCAGGCGCCTTTGTCTGATAGGCGGCAACCAGTGCCTCGGCCGCCGCGACCGTGTCCGGGTTATTGTCGATCAGGAATGACAGCGTGGTTTCTGCATGCGACGGACCGGCCGCGGCCAGCGCCAAAAGCGCGGACGCGCCCGCAAGAATGAGCTTTATCCGATGTGTCATGACGTTCCTCCTCTGAACGGTGTGACGTGTATGCTCCTCAAGAATTGGGTAGGGAAAAGACCAGTCGGTGCGTCCCCGGGGCAAGAACGGCTTCCTCGACGACGGGCTCTCCGTTGAGCGACGGGTTTTGATGCCGCTTTCCTGGTCGGAAGCGGCCTGTGCAGCCTTCCGGAAGTGTCAACACATAGGTGACCATGTTGCCGTCGCACTGCCAGCCGGCCTCGATGCGTCCCTGGCTGATATCATGATGGGCCGAAACCGGCGAAAGGGACGGAATCGGCGCCGGATCGACGATCACCTCGGCAAAACCGGGTGCGCTCGGACTTGGCGAAATTCCGGCGACGCTTTCGAATAGCCACTGGCAGACCGCGCCATAGGCATAGTGGTTGTAGCTGTTCATGTCGGGTTCGTAGATGGTGCCGTCAGGCGCCATGGAATCCCAGCGCTCCCAGATCGTCGTCGCCCCCTTCGACACCTGGTAGAGCCAGCCCGGCACATCCTCCTGCAGGAAGACTTTTTCGGCCAGATCGTCCATGCCGAGCTTCGTCAGCGCCGGCAGCAGGGCCGGCGTGCCGATGAAGCCGGTGCCGATCTTGTAGTCGGCATCGATGATCACCTGCCGGAAATGCTGCTGTGCGGCTTGCGTGTGCTCCGCCGGTATCAGGTCGTGGAGGAAGGCAAGCGCATAGGAGGTCTGATCGTTGTGCGCGAGCCGTCCCGCCGGCGTGATGAACTCGTTGGAAAATGTCAGCCGGATCTCGCCTGCGCGCTGTTTCATCTTCTCTTCAAGGGCATGCTCTCCGAGAGTGGCTGCGATCCTTGCCAGAAGGTCGGTCGAGATGAAGTGATAGAGCGTGGCCGCGCAGTCGTCGGCGATCGTCGGGCGAGGCTTTCGGTTGTCGCCGACCGGCTGCAGCCAATCGCCGAAGGTGAAGCCGCGGGCGCCCCAATGCGAGGGCGGACGCACGAGCGGGCCATCCGAGATCGACCAGACGAAATCGACCCAGCGCACCATGGAACCCAGGCACTCCGACAAAACGGCCCGATCGCCGTAATGGGTGTAGAGAACCCAGGGGATGACGACAATTGCATCGCCCCAGCCGGTCGAACCGGCAAAGCCCGGGAAATTGGCCGGATGCAAACGTGTCGGATCCGGCGAGAAATGCGAGACGGCGCCGTCCTCGCGCTGATCGGCCATCACATCGCGCAGATATTTCCTCAGGAACGACTGGCTGTCGCTCAGCCAGCACGCCGTCGCGGCAAACACCTGGGCATCGCCCGTCCAGCCCAAGCGCTCATCGCGCTGCGGGCAATCGGTCGGCACTTCGACGAAATTGGCACGCTGCGACCAGATGGTATTCTGGACGAGGCGATTGACCAGCGCATTGCCCGAGGTGAAGCCGCCGGCGGGCTCGGGTACTGACGAGATCGGGATAGACGCGATTGCGAGGAGCTTCGCATCGCCCTCGATCGTCACTCTGGCATAACGGAAGCCGTGGAAGGTGAAATGCGGCGCGTAGGTTTCATCGCCGTCTCCCCGCAGGGTGTAGACGGTATGTGCGGCGGCCGTGCGATAGTTGCGATTGTCGAAATGACGATCGGGACCGAGAACTTCCGAATGCTCCACCCGGACTTCGGCGCCGGCAGCGCCTCGGACGGTATATCTAACATAGCCGCCGGCATTCTGGCCGAAATCATAGACCGTCCTGCCGCCATCGTCGGTCCAGCTTTCGACCGGCGCAAGCGGCTGCAACTCCCGCACCGCCGCAGTTTCATGCGCGACGAGCAGTGCCCTGTCGAACGGCAGTTTCTCGGTGCCGTGGGTCTCGGCATAGTTTTCCTGGCGGGCATCATAGACTTCGCCAAAGTAGATCCCCGACTGCAGGATCGGCAGAACACCGCTTCGCCATGTCGTGTCGGTGGAAAGAACGGTGCCATCAGCGCCGATCAGATCCGCAATGGCGCCGATCCTGTCGCCCCAGCAGTTCGGGATCGCCTTGGCGCCCCACATCAAGGGCGATCGGTACCATCCGTCGGCAAGCCAGATCTCGATCCGGTTCGGCCCCGGCTTTAGCAGGTTCGAGACGTCATATCGCTGATAGGCAAGGCGATCGTCGTAGTTCGTCCAACCTGGTGTCAACAGGTCGCTGCCGACACGAACGCCGTTGATGAAGCAGCGATAGAGGCCAAGTGCGGAGATGAAGAGATCGACGGGGAGCTTGGCGCCATCATGTTCGAAAGTCTTGGAGACGAAGCTTGCGGCCGTTCCCTGGCCGCCATCCGATAGTGGCGCGATCATATCCCCGGACCAGGCACGCGAAACGAGGTTGCCGCTGATGGCTGCCGGCTGAAAGTTCATCAAGTCCTCCCGACGAGTTGTAGAACGTTCTCCATATAACGTTCTACATTTTCTTCGAAAGCGCAATAGAAATTTGGTTGCCAGTCTGCCATGGTGATTCTGCGGGCGATGTTGAAGACCCGTAGCCGCAAGCCAGAGAGTTCATGTCAATCGAAGACAAACAAAAGCTGCAACGAAACGGTCGCGTGACGATCCGGACCGTGGCAGCTCACGCAGGCGTATCGGTCGCAGCGGTTTCCAAGGTGATGCGAAACGCCTATGGCGTCAGTGATGCGCTGCGCGCAAGGGTGACTGATGCCATCGAGGCACTCGCCTATCGCCCCTCGCGGGCAGCTAGAGGACTGCGTGGCCGGAGTTTCACCATCGGAGTGCTCCTGATCGACATCCGCAATCCTTTCCTTCCGGAGGTGATTGCCGGCGTAAACGGGGTGCTGGCGCCTTCGCACTACCAGGCAATGATCGGCGTCAGCGATGCGCGCGTGCAGCTGGAGACGTCGTTGATCGAGTCGATGATCGACTACAAGATGGACGGCCTTATCCTTGTTGCGCCGCGTTTGCCCTCGGAGATCCTCGCAAAGTTCGCAGTCCAGATACCGATCGTCGCGGTCGGTTACCACGATGCCAGCGCTACTGCCTTCGATACCGTCAATGCCGACGATCAGCGCGGCGCGGAGATCGCCGTCGAAGCGCTTCTTGCCTGCGGCTATCGCGACATCGAAATGCTCAGCCTCGGCGAGCGCCAGGGGCACGCGGTCTCCGTCGTCCGCCAGCGTGAGATCGGGTTTCGCCGGGCGATGCAGCGTGGCGGGCTCGGTTCCTCGCCAGCGATCGGCAAAATTCCGATTGCTTCGCCAAAGCGGGAAGAGGCGATGCGAAAATTCCTATCGAGGAAGGACAGGCCGCGCGCCGTATTCTGCTGGAGCGATCTCGACGCGATCACCCTTCTGAGCCTGGCTATGGAGATGGGCGTGCGCGTGCCCGAAGATCTCGCCGTCATCGGATACGACAATTCGTCGACCGCAGCACTCGGCCTCGTCAATCTCGCAAGTATCGATCAGTCGGGCAGGGAACTCGGTCAGGTCGCAACCCGAGCCCTCATTTCCAGAATAGAAGGCCGCACCGCTTCCGAGCATATTTTCCAGATACCCTCACTGGTCAGCCGCAACAGCCTGACCCGTTCCGGCAATTCCACGGACAAATAATAGCGACGGCGTCGCCGCGTCTCTGTTCGTTGCCGTCGTTTTCAGTCGGATCGAAGGGGGCTGCCGCAAGACTGCCGCACGACCAGGCGACACGGCAATCTGGTGATGCCGGTGGGGACCGGTTCACCCTTGGAGAGGCTGAGGATAGCCAGGCCGGCGCGATGGCCCAGTTCCTTCAACTCCATGTCAATGGTGGTCAGCGGCGGGCGCGTTTGCCGTGCGACGACCTCCCAATTGTCGAAGCCGACCACGGCGACATCCGTGGGAATATGCACATTGAGGTCGCGCAGCGCGTCGATGACGCCGCGGGCGATCTCGTCACTGCCGCAGAAGATGGCGTCGGGCTTTGGGCCGGGCCGGGCAAACACCGTCTGGACGGCTTCGTGACCCCATTCCTCCGACCAGTCGCCGAACATCGCTTCGGCACCGTCGCCGCAGGCGTCGAGATAGGATTGGGCGCGGATGCGAGCGGCCAGGTAATCCCGCGGGCCGGTGATGTGGAGGATCCGCGATCGACCGAGTTCTTTCAGGTGATCGACGGCGAGGCGGGCGCCCTGTTCGTCATCCGGAAAGAAGGTGACGCTGTCAGCCGGCCCCTCGGCAAAGACGTAGACGACGGGTATCGGCAAGCGGGATAGCTGGACTGGCGGCGTGAGATCGAGGCGCGTCGCGGTGAATATGATGCCGTCGACCTGCCGATCGAGAAGCGCCTCCAGGTGCAACTGGGCGAGCCTTGGATCATTGTTCGTGGCGCAGAGGAAGACGGACACGCCGTGATCGACCAGTACCTCCGATACCCCTGCCGCCATCGGCAGCGTCAGTCTGCCATAGGTGTCGTTGGTCAGCATGCCGATCGCATGGCTTCGCTTGCTTAGCAACCCACGGGCGAGTGCGTTCGGCCGAAACCCGATCTCTTCTGCCACGCGCCGGACCCGTTCGCGCGTCTCCGCATTCGTTCGACCGGTGTCGTTCAGCGCGTTCGACGCCGTCGAAATGCTGACGCCCGCAGCCTTCGCCACGTCGTAGATCGTCCGTCTTCGATCACTCGTATTCTTCAAACCACGCCTCGTCTTCAATTCATGATAAAAGCTTTTAACAGAAAAAATCGTGCTGTTAAAAGGTTTTATCAATCGCACACCAGATTTATGCACACAGACTGTCGACACTAAAAAAATTCTGATTTAACGTCCATTTCGTCCGAAGGCCTGAGGCCTGAACGAGAAAAGGGGAACAAGCATGCTTCGACTGAAAACAACGATCACTGCTCTTGCGCTGCTGGCAAGTTCTTCTCTCGCCAGCGCCGAAGAAATCACCCTATGGGTGCGTACGTCCTCCGGCGCCGTCCTTCAGGGACTGGCCGACAAATACAACGCATCGCACTCCGACAAGGTCAACGTTACCCAGATCACGGCAGAGCAGATGGTGCCGAAGCTGGGTGCGGCGATTGCCGGCAGCGCGGCACCTGACGGTGCCGTGCTCGACCTGATCTATCTCCCGACCTTTGCCGCCGCGGACGGTCTCGAGGATATCTCCGACTTCGTGAAGGGCCTGCCTTATTCCGCGGCTATGAGCCCGTCGCACATCCGCCTTGCCACCTATGACGGCAAGATCTACGGCGTGCCGGCCCTGCCGGATGCCTCGATCATTGCTTATAACACCGATCTGTTCACCAAGGCTGGCCTTGATCCGAACAAGGCGCCGGCATCGATGGAGGAGATTGCCGCCGACGCTAAGAAGATCGCCGCGCTCGGCAACGAGACCTATGGCTTCTATTTCGTGGCGAATTCGGGAAGCTGGCTGATCTACGACTTCCTGCCACATCTCTGGGCCGCCAATGCCGATGTGCTGAGCGATGATGGCCGCAGCGCTACGGTCGACACGCCGGCGCTGAGGGAGACGATCGCTGCCTATCGCGATATGTGGAAGGCCGGTGCGATCCATCCGACCTCGCGTTCCGGCAACGGCAACAATGCCGTCGAAGCCTTCGCCTCGGGCAAGGTCGGCATTCTGATGACCGGCTCCTACATCGTCAATCTACTGACCAGCAAATATCCCGACGTGAAATTCGCCGTCGCGCCGATCCCGGGGCCGAAGGGTGGTGAATCGAGCTTTGCCGGCGGTGACACGCTTTCCCTGATAAAGGGCATCAGCGACGAGAAGAAGAAAGTCGCGCTCGATTTCGTCAATTTTTACATGCAGCCCGAGCAGCAGGTCTATATCACCCAGGAATCGGGGATGCCGTCGCGCACGGATCTCGCAGCGGAAGCCTATGCGAAATTCGACCCGCGAAATCTCGTCGCCTACAATATCCTCGCCAAGGCGCGCACGCCCTACACATTTTCGTCCGACGAACTCTTCGTCAGCCGCACCGGACCCTTCCTCAATCTGATCCAGGGTACGATCTTCGGTGACGATGTCGATGGAACGATCGCCAAGACGCAGGCCGACTTCGCCCGCATCCTCGAACGCACCAATCCGAACTGAATCCGACGGGGCTTCGGCAGGGTATTCACGGATGCCCTGCCGTTCCCTTCACATCTCGACATTCAAACGGAAGGAGGAGTTGCGGTGATATCCTCGACACTTCGCAACCGGAGGCGCACAGCCGCAACCGGAGAGCCCGAGCCGAAGGGTTGGCTCGGCCTTGCCTTCATCCTGCCGGGCTTGCTATTCATCGTCGTGCTCTTCCTCGTGCCGCTTGTCATGACGGTCTGGATGAGCTTCTACAACTGGCCGCTTCTCGGCCGGACGAAGTTCGTCGGCCTGTCCAACTATGCCGAACTGATCGGCGACACCCAGCTCTGGCATTCCCTGGGCTTCACGCTGCTCTACACCGTGCTGGTCACGGCTGCGATCTTCCTGGTGGCCTTTCCCCTGGCGCTGCTCGTCGACCGGCCGCTGCGTATCGCCGGTTTTTTCCGCACGATCTATTTCATGCCTGTCGTCATCGGCTTCGGGGCGGCCTCGACATTGTGGATGTGGCTGCTCAATCCAGATAGCGGCGTCTTTGCGCAGCTGTTGCGCGGCGCGGGCATCATCGACAGCGCGCCGAGGCCGCTCGAAAGTTTCTGGCCGGCGCTCGGCGTTGTCATCCTGATGGTCGTCTGGAAAACGGCGGGCTTCACGATGATCATCCTTTTAACCGGCCTCCAGAGCATATCGAACGACGTCATCGAAGCCGCCAGGATCGACGGCGCCAGCGTCTGGAGCCGGTTTCGCCGGATCACGCTGCCTCTGATGAGAAACTCGGTCGTGCTGGCGCTCGTCCTCAACGTCACCTCGTCGATGTTGGCCTTCGATCAGTTTTTCATCATCACCCAGGGCGGCCCTGAGAACAGCACGATCTCCGCGGTCTTCTCGATCTATCTCGCGTCGTTCTCATCCTACCGTCTCGGTTACGGCTCGGCGATCTCCTTTGCCCTGCTCGTCGTCCTGGTGGCGATCAGCGCGATCCAGTTCGTCCTGCTGCGCCAGCGGCCGGAGGAGGGTTGATGGAACGGCTCAACCACAAACTCGCAGCGAAGCCGGTGAGCGAGCGGCTCGGTTATCTCGCTTTCATTCTGACGGCATGCGTCTTTGCCGTCTTCTTCGTGATGCCGATCGTCTGGTCCTTCGCCAATTCCTTCAAACCCGCGGCCGCAGCGCTTGCCGACCCGGCAGCGCTTTTCTCGAAAGCCTTCTCGCTGGAAAACTACCGCCGCCTCGAACATGTAGGCGCCGGCTGGTACGTCTATGCCGGCAATTCGGTGCTGATCGCCGCCGGAACGGTGGTCCTGACGGTACTCGTCTCGGTGCCGGCGGGATACGGTTTTTCGAAATTCCGCTTTCCCGGCCAGTCGCTGCTCTTCGTGCTGATCATGGCGACGATGATGATCCCGTTCCAGTCGATCCTGACGCCGCTTTTCCTGATCCTGAAAGTCTTCCGCCTGCAGAACAATCTTTTCGGCCTGGTGCTGATCTACGTGACCTTCCAGCTTCCTTTTTCCGTTTTCATGATGCGCAACGCCTTCGACGCGGTGCCGAAGGCGCTGATCGAAGCGGCGCGGATAGATGGCGCGTCGCAGGCGACGATCCTGCGCCGGATCATGCTGCCGATCGCGCTTCCCGGTGTCGCCACCGTTGCCATGTTCGCCTTCCTGAATTCCTGGAACGAATTCCTCGCTGCCCTCATCTTTCTGTCCGATCAAAACAAGTTCACGCTGCCGATCATGCTGGTGAATGTTTCGTCGGGCATCTATGGCATCATCGACTGGGGCGCGCTTCAGGCCGGCATAGCGGTGACCATGGTCCCCTGCATCCTGCTTTTCCTTCTCTTGCAACGATATTACGTGCGCGGCCTGACGGCCGGCGCCGTGAAGTAACAGCGCTCGTCCGCTCAGGAGTCCTCATGACCAGCTCACCTCGTTTTCAACCGGTCCGCGCTGCGGGAGGGCAGCGATACAGGCCCGCCGACCATTCCAGTGTCGTATTCCATGGCGGTTTCTGGCAGAGCTGGACGGAGACGGTCCGCAACGTCACCATTCCGACGCAGCACAAGCGGCTGGAAGAGGAGGGCTTCCTCGAGGTGCTCGATTTTGACAAGCCGGCCGGGCCACTGGTGCGCCCGATCCAGCCGAGCGGACTGTCGATGCAGCATTTCTTCGATTCCGATTTCGGCAAATGGATCGAGGCCGCAAGTTACACGCTGAAGGCTCACCCGAATGCTGCGCTTGAGGCGAAGATCGATGCTATCGTCGAAAAGCTCGAAAAAGGGCAGATGGCGGATGGCTACCTCAACAGCTGGTTCATTCGCCGCGAGCCGGACAGGCGCTGGACCAATCTGCGCGACCTGCACGAGATGTATTCGATGGGCCACTTGCTGGAAGGGGCCGTCGCCTATTACGAGGCGACGGGAAAGCGTCGCTTCCTCGATGTGATGATCCGCGCCGTCGACCATATCATCGCCACCTTCGGTGCGGAGACCGGAAAGCTCAGGGGTTACGATGCCCATGAGGAAATCGAGCTGGCGCTGGTCAAGCTCTATCGCGTGACGCGCGATCCGCGGCATTTGAAGCTTGCGACCTACTTCGTCGACGAACGTGGCCGCATGCCCTCATATTACGACGAGGAGGCTCGCAAACGCGGCGAGAGCCCTGATGATTACGTCTACAAGACATATGCCTATAGCCAGGCCCATATGCCGGTGCGCGACCAGCACCAGGTCGTCGGACACGCGGTTCGCGCCATGTACCTGTTTTCTGCGATGGCGGATCTCTCCCGTGAGAACGACGATCCGACATTGAAGGAGGCCTGCGACCGGCTTTTCGATGATCTGGTCAGCCGCCAGCTCTACGTGACCGGCGGCCTCGGGCCATCGGCATCCAATGAAGGGTTCACCCGGGAATTCGACCTGCCGAACGAGACGGCCTATGCCGAGACATGCGCAGCCGTCGCGCTCGGCTTCTGGAGCCATCGCATGGCGCAGGTCGATCTCGACAGCAAGTTCACCGACAGGCTGGAAACGGTGCTCTACAACGGCGCGCTTTCCGGCATCTCGCGCGACGGCGAGCATTATTTTTATGAGAACGTCCTTGAAAGCCACGGGCAGCACCGCCGGTGGAAATGGCATTACTGCCCCTGTTGCCCGACCAACATTGCCCGTTTCATCACGTCGCTCGGCCAATATTTCTATTCGACTGATGATCATGAGCTCGCCGTCCATCTCTACGGCACCAACACCGCCGAGCTGACAGTCGGCGACAGCTTCGTGCGCCTAATCCAGGAGACGCAATATCCCTGGGATGGCGACATCAGCCTGCGGTTCGCCGTCGAGCGGCCAAGCCGGTTTCAACTTCGTCTTCGCATCCCCGGATGGTGCAGGCAGGCGCAGATCTCGGTCAACGGCGTTGCCGTCGATCTCGATCAATGCGTGACGAAGGGTTATGCGGCAATATCAAGGGAATGGCGCGACGGCGACGAGGTCCGCATTGGCCTGTCGATGCCTGTCGAGCGCATCTACGCGCATCCTGCCGTCTCTGAAAACGGCGGACGCGTCGCGCTACGGCGCGGCCCCGTCGTCTATTGCATCGAGGAGACGGACCTCGGCGGCGAGCCGCAGCGGCTCCGCCTGCCGGCATCTGAGGAAATTTCCGCCCGCTACGATGCCGTGCTTCTCGGCGGAGCGACCGTCCTCGAAGGCACTGCGCTCGAAGCCGATACATCCGATTGGCAGAATGCGCTCTATCGCACCATTCCTCCCTCCCTGAAGGAGCGTCCCTTCACGGCGATCCCCTATCACCTCTGGGCCAATCGCGAGCCTGGAGCGATGGCGATCTGGTTGCAGGAGGTCTAGGAGAAAACCATGGCACGGCTGGAACTCAGGAGCATCGTCAAGTCCTATGGCATCTACGAGGCGGTACGCGGCATCAGCCTTGACATCGAAGACAATGAGTTCGTCGTTTTCGTAGGCCCGTCGGGATGCGGAAAATCGACGACATTGCGCATGATCGCGGGTCTTGAACACATCACCGGCGGTGAGATCGTGATCGGCGACCAGGTCGTCAACCGGCTTGGCCCGGGCAAACGCGATATCGCCATGGTCTTTCAGAACTACGCGCTCTATCCGCACATGACGGTGCGGGAGAATATTTCGTTCTGCCTGGAGCAGCAGAAGCTCGCCAAGAGCGAGATCGACGCGCGTATCATCAGGGCGGCGGAAACCCTGCATATCAGTGAGCTGCTCGGCCGGCGCCCGGGCCAGCTTTCGGGCGGCCAACGCCAGCGCGTCGCGATGGGACGCGCAATCGTGCGGAACCCGAAAGTCTTTCTCTTCGACGAACCGTTGTCCAACCTCGATGCCAAGCTTCGCGTGCAGATGCGCACGGAGATCAAGCGGCTGCACCAGCTGTTGCCGACGACGACCGTCTACGTCACGCACGACCAGGTCGAGGCGATGACCATGGCGGATCGTGTCGTGGTGATGAATGGCGGCATCATCGAACAGGCGGGACCGCCGCAGGCGCTCTATCATCGGCCCGTCAGCCAATTCGTCGCCGGCTTCATCGGCTCACCGTCGATGAATTTCCTGTCCGCGACGCTGCTATCAGGAGAGAAGGGTCTCGTCGTCAAACTGACCGACGGTAGCGAGCTTCTAGTGCCGGAGGCGCGCGCCGGCGACTACGCCAGCCACGCCGGCAAATCAGTCGTGTTCGGGATCAGGCCGGAATCGATCACCGAGCGCCAGGCCCGTCCTGGTTATGCCGACATCGAAGCGAAGATCGATCTTGTGGAGCCACTCGGGCCGGAGACCATGGTCTATTTCGGCATCGGCGAGGCAAGCCTTTGCGCCTGCATCGATCCCGAGAGCGGGCCCAGGCCGATGTCGACGATGCCGCTCTCGTTCAACATGAACCGGATGCATCTGTTCGATCCGGCGAGCGGCCAGTCGCTGGCGCTTGCCTGAACCGCAAACACGAAAAGGCCGGCAACCGCGGGGTCGCCGGCCTCGTTGTATCAGGCGGCCTGGCAGATCTTCGAGGGACGCGTGGCGGCGGCCTTCTCGACCATCGCAGTGACTTCGGCGCGGCGGGCGCCCGAAAGCGGCAGGCGCGGCATGCGAACGCGTTCCGAGCCGCGGCCCATGATCTGCTCGGCGAGCTTGATCGACTGGACGAGGTCGTGCTCGGCATCGAGATGCAGGAGCGGCATGAACCAGCGATAGATCTTGCGGGCCTCTTCCCAGTCACCGCGTTCGGCGGCGGCGACGAGCTGCACCGATTCCTGCGGGAAGGCGCTGGTCAGGCCGGAGACCCAGCCCTTGGCGCCGAGCATCAGGCCTTCAAGCGCCACATCGTCGAGACCTGCGAAGATATCGAAACGATCGCCGAATTCATTGATGAGATCGGTGAAGCGGCGCGGATCCGGCGCACTTTCCTTGACCGCCTTGATGTTCGGCACGTCGGCAAGCACCTTCAGCACATCGGCGCCGATATTGACGCGGTAGGCCGGCGGATTATTGTACAGCATGATCGGTAGTGAGGTCGCTTCGGCGACGGTGCGGAAATGCGCGATCAGCTCTTCGGGCTTCGGCACATAAACCATGGCCGGCAGCAGCATCAGGCCGTCGGCGCCGAGCTTTTCGGCGTCACGAGCATAGGCGACGGCACGGCGCGTGTCGAATTCGGACACGCCGGTCACCACGGGAACGCGACCGTTGACCACCTCGACGGCAGCCTTCAAGATCGTGCGCTTCTCCTCGGGGTCCAGCGAATTGTTCTCGCCACATGTGCCCATGACGATCAGGCCGTTGACACCATCGTTGACAAGCGCGTCCTGGACGCGCTGGGTCGAGGGCAAATCAACGGAAAGATCATCGTTGAACTGTGTCGTTACGGCGGGAAATACGCCCTTCCATCCTGTGGTCATTGATCGAGCCTCGTTGAAATTAGTTGCCTTATATACAAACTGTCGACAAGATTCAATGATGTGAGCTTACAAATTTGAGGCCCCCGAAGACCGACATTGCGAGAATCGGCTGAAACGAAATACAAGGCTCTAACGAAAGAGGGCGGACGGATGCGGAACGACGCGGAAAATGTGCGGGTGCGCGGCTCTGGCACGCAGAGCGTCTATGTCACGCTCCGCCGGGAAATCCTGTCGATGGCGCTGGAGCCTGGCAGTCCGCTCGACGAGGTGCGGCTGTCGGAGCGTTTCAGGATGTCGCGGACTCCCATTCGCGAGGCGCTGTTGCGGCTCGCCGCCGACGGGCTCGTCACGACGCTGCCGAACAGGAACACGATCGTTGCGACCATCGATTTCGCAAGCCTGCCCACTTATTTCGAAGCGCTGACGCTGATGTACCGGGTGACGACGCGCGGCGCCGCACAACGGCGAAACGCTGAGATCATAAAGACCGTCCGCCGGCATCAGAAGGACTTCGCCGACGCCGTTGCCGCGCGCGACGCCTATGCGATGATCGAAGCGAACCGCGAATTTCACGTTTCGATCGCCGAGCTTGCCGGCAATCCCTATTACACGGCCTTCTTCGCCAGGCTGCTCGACGAGGGCCGCCGCATCCTGCGCCTTTACTACTCGACATTCGACGACCGCCTGCCGCGCCAGTATGTCGATGAACACGAGGAAATGATCGCCGCGATCGAGGCCGGCGACGTCGAGCGGGCCGACCAACTGGCGATCGCCCATGCCGCCCAGATCGTCCGCCAGATCCAGGAATATATCGCCCGCGACCTCGACCGGCCGGTGGCGATCAGCATGTCCTGACGCGACGAGAGCAATGGAACCGTTGGAGCCTCAGGAGGCGAGGGGGCGCCCTGCTCCCTGACCAAGTTTATCAGCCTGCGCAGGACAGCCGCCGACTGGCGAACGCCGTCATGTTCGAATTCGTTGGTCACCCATGCCTGCACATTGGCTACGTGGCGCGCCGTTTCGAGCGAAAGCCCGGCAGCGGTGCGTCTTCAGGCTTCAGCAAGCCATGGCGGCCATCGCTCTCCTCATTTTCATGTCGACATATTGCCTACAGCGGCATTAGTGTCGGTTCAAGATCCTGGCTGCAAGGCGAGGGCTTCATCGATCTGGAAGCGCAGGAAAAGCAGGAAAACAACATGTCGTGGCAGCATACGGTACCCCGCATAACTGAGGATGAACGGCAGAACCGCCTCGCCAGGCTTCGCGAAATGATCGAAGCCGAAGGATTGGCTGCCGTGCTTCTTGGGCCGACCGAAAGCCTGCATTACTTCACGGGGCTGGTCTGGCATCCAAGCGAGAGGTTCCTCGGCGCGCTCGTCACGTCCGCGACCATTTCCTACATCGTTCCGGGGTTCGAGCGCAGCCGTGTCGAAACGCTGCCGCATCTGCCGGGGGAAATCCTGGTCTGGGAAGAGGAGGAGAGCAGTGCCGCTCTCATCGCCCGCCTTGTTGCCCAGGGCGGCAGACTTGCCCTCGACGATGGTTTGCCGCTTTTCTTCTATCATGCATTGGCAGCGGAGATGGGCGCGGTGAGGCTTGCCGATGGCGGGCGGCTGATCCGCGACCTGCGTTGCATCAAATCGGCCGCGGAGATTGCCCTCATTCAGTATGCGATGGACCTGACGCTTGACGTCCACAGGCAAGTGCATGGGCTTTTGAAGCCGGGCATCAAATCATCCGAGGTGGTCGATTTCATCGACCGGCAGCATCGCCAGGCCGGCGCTGATGCCGGCTCGACATTCTGCATCGTCTCCTTCGGCGCGGCGACCTCGCTTCCGCATGGCGCCGACGGCGATCAGGTCCTTGGTCGCGATGACGTCATTCTCATCGATACAGGCTGCCGGATCGACGGTTATCATTCCGATATCACCAGGACCTATATGCTGGAGGGCGGCGAAAGCGCATTCGAACGGGCCTGGTGGATCGAGCGCGAGGCGCAACAGGCCGTCTTCGACGCAGCCCGGATCGGCGCCGCCTGCTCGAGCCTCGACGATGCGGCCCGCAAGGTGCTTGCCAAACACTCCCTCGGCCCCAACTATCGCCTGCCAGGTTTGCCGCATCGCACCGGTCATGGCCTCGGGCTCGAGATCCACGAGGAACCCTACATCGTTCGCGGCAACGACGCGCCGCTTGCCGCCGGCATGTGTTTTTCCAACGAACCGATGATCGTCTTCCCCGGGAAATTCGGGATCCGGCTGGAAGACCATTTGTACATGACCGCCGAGGGACCATGCTGGCTGACCAATCCGGCGGCGGGACCGACCGAGCCATTCTCCTGAGCAGGCCCCATCTCCTGCCCGCTCAGGCAGCGCCGGTTTTCAAGTGGCTGTCAGGCGGCTGACGATCGCTCACGCCGCGCAGATCGTCCGACAGAACCAGGAATATATTGCCCGCGATCTCGGCCGGCAGCCGGCGATCAGCGTAGCCTGAAGCGACCGGATTGAAGACGCGGAGGCTGCCCCGGCCCGTACATTAGCGAGGGTAGCCGGAAATTCGATCCGTAAAGTATTACTTCACAAACGTTACTTGCTTTCTGGCGTGGTAAAAGGTTGACTATGGTTAACCCTATAGTCTCGAGGATAGGATGATGGATTTGTTCAGAAGGGAGGGGGATGACCACGCTCAACTGAAGAAAATGACACTGACTGGCAGATATAGAAATATAGCAGCGATGCTTTCGATAGCCGTGGTTGCCCTGTCTATATTCTTGATATCGTTTGGTGCTTTAATTGAATTTTTTCAACCTTCGTTTTTGTCAAACGTCATTCTCGACGACGTCCCCTTGCACTACATCGCCTGGTTCATGATTACCTTCGGGATCACTATCGCCGTCATCAACGTGATTTTGGCAGCAAGACGGGAGATCGAGCAAGAAACGGCCGAAAGCATGCTTCCATCGGATGCAGCCGAGATCAAAAGGCAGGCTTTGCGTGACCTTCGAACACATCGAAACGGCTATGCGCGCTCCTCCAAGGTCAATCAATATCTCTGGAATTTTCTCACATTGGGGATCATCGTTTTGAGCGGTCTCTCATCGTTGTTTTCCGCCTACGGCCCGGTTGTCCCCAATTGGCTGCCAATGACCGCTTCCGCGCTCGTGGCACTTTTCGGCGTTATAATGGTTCAATTTCGCGTCAGGGATGTCTGGCAATTGCGAGAGCAGGGAAGGATTGAGGCGGAGGTGCTCGTCGCCGATGCCCACCTCATCGAGACAACTGACAATCTTGCAACGCTCAAACAGGCTGCCGCCCTCAGAAGGCGCGCCCATGCGCTCGAGATGAAACAACTCAACCAGCTCTTCGTGGAAACCACCGAAGCCAATCCGTAAGCCACTGTCGGCTTATGGCGGGGCGGAGCCGTTCTGAGCCGGCATATGCCCCGCCCGCTCGGGCAATCTATCTCAGCTGCGCGATCGTCCGCCGCCCTTTAATCCTGAATGCCGGAGGAGCTCCCCGCCTTGAGCTTAACTTCGATGACCGGGACCACGATCTGAGGTCGGCGCACCGGCAGGACGAATGTCATTTGATCATCACCGACGGGGAACTGGGTGTTTGCCCACAAGGTATTGGCGGACGGGCGCAGCCAGGTGACCTCGCTGCCATCATGCAGGAATTGCGCATATTCGACTTTCCCCGCCAGCGCATCGAAATGCAGATGGCGATAGGGCCAGTTGAAGAGGTGGATATAGAGACGATCGCCATTCTGGGTCAGGCGGCAATCGGCCGGCGCGGTGAAGTCGGACTGGGTGCAGCCGACGATGCTGCGCTCGTGCAGTGCCATCCACTCCTCATAAGCGGCAAGGGCTGCAATCGCGCGGTGGTCGAGCGTGCCGCGCGCCGTCGGCCCGACATTCATCAGCAGATTACCGCCCATGGCAACGGTGCCGACCAGCATCTGCACCAGTTGCTCCGTGCTTTTCCAGGTGTCCTCGTCGCGGTGATAGCCCCAGGAACCGCTGAGCGTGTGGCACGCTTCCCAGACGACGCGCCTGCCATCGCGGAGCGGCCGGGCGCGCGGCATATATTGCTCCGGCGTGACGATGTCGGGCTGCAGGCCGGCGAGATCGAGCCGATTGTTGACGATGATGTCGGGGGCAAGCTCGCGCACCAGGCGCACGAGTTTCTCGCTTTCCCAATCCTGATGGCCCTTTCCGACCAATTCTCCGAGCTTCCATTGCGGATAGCTGAAATCGAACCACATGATGTCGATCTGCCCGAACTCAGTCAGCAATTCGCGGACCTGCGCGCGCATGAAGGCGGCATAGCGCTGCATGTCGCGGCCTTCGTTGATTTTCAGCGCATCGGGATGATTGCGCTGCGGGTGGCGCGGATCGACCGTGAAGTCGGGATGATGCCAGTCGATCAGCGAATAGTAGAACCCGATCCTCAGGCCCTCCGCACGAAAGGCGTCGACGAATGGACCCAGCAGATCCCGCCCATAAGGCGTGTTGGTCACCTTGAAGTCGGTCGCCTTGGTATCCCAGAGGCAGAAGCCTTCATGGTGCTTGGTTGTCAGCACCACATATTTCATGCCCGCAGCTTTCGCGCGTCTGGCCCATTCGCGGGGGTCGTAGAGATCGGGATCGAAATGATCGAAATATTTCTGGTAGTCGGCATCATCAAGTTCTTCGCGGCTCTTGACCCATTCATGGCGTGCCGGCAGCGCGTAAAGCCCCCAATGCACGAACATGCCGAACCGGTCGTGGACGAACCAGGCCTTCTTCTCCTCGGGCAGGGCCAGTGACTGCAGATTGCTGATATCCATCGGATATTCCTCCTGTTCCAAACTTTAAGAGTTGGAGCATGATGTCTTCCGAAAACCGCTCACACTTTTCGGCATCATGCTCCGGGCGTTCAGGTTGTTTCGCGGATGATGAGCTCGGGCACGATGACGATGCCGTGCTGGCGATTTCTGGTGGCGATGCGGCTGAGCAGCAGACGCACGGCTTCCTCTCCCATTTCGCGTTTTTGCACCCGCAAGGTGGTGAGCGCCGGGGACAGCAGTTCGGCAGTCGGAATATCGTCGAAACCGATCAGGGCGATTTGCCCGGGGATCGAAATACCGGCGGCCCGGCAGACCTTCATGGCGCCAATTGCGTTAAGGTCGTTGTAGCAGACGAGAGCATCGATGCCGGGCGCCTCCGCCAGCAATTGCGCGGCCGCCGTTTGGCCGCCTGCCGCGGTGGGATCGCAATAAACGATGCCTTGCGCCTTGAGCCCGTGGGCTGCCAGCGTCTTGCGAAAGCCGACAAGACGGCTCTTGCCGCCAAACGAACTGCGCGGCCCGGCGATGATCGCGATCCTGCGGCGCCCGCGCTCGACGAGATGGTCGATGGCACGCGAAGCTCCCGTCTCGTAGTCGGTGACGATCGTCCCGGCGACCTCGTTGGGCGCCTCGCGGTTGATGAGCACCACGGCGCGGTGGGGCGCAAGCGCCTTGTGCAGCGCGGCATCGGGCAGCCGCGGGCTGCAGACGATGATCCCGTCGACCCGGTGCCGCAGCAGCGTTTCGATGAGCTCTTCCTCCCGCTTGCTGTTTTCGACGACATTGGACAGAAGCAGATTGTAGCCGGCGGCGCTCGCGGCATCCTCGGCTCCCCTGATGACTTCGGGAAAGAACGGATTGGTGATGTCGGGAACGAGAAGGCCGATGGCCTTCGATCGATCGGACCGCAATCCGCGCGCAAAGGGATTGGGCCGGTAATTGAGTTCGCTCGCCGCTAAAATAATCCGCTGACTGGTTTCCGCGCTGGCTCCGCCCCGATCATTGAGCACGCGCGATACCGTCATCGGCGATACCCCTGCGGCGCGAGCGACATCGGCGATGGTTATTTTGGATTCTGGCTCTTTAGGGCGGCTCAATTGGATTGTCTCGTCAGAAGGGGCAGGAAATTACGATAACGATAACTAGCATGATTTCGAGGAAAGCCAAGGCTTCTCATGCCAAGCATGAGGCCATGAGAATCTTTTTGACAAGATTTGACGGTAACGATAACGTTAGAGAAAGAGGAGAATACGTTAACGATAACCTAGAGCGGAATATTGGGAGGAAAGAATGCAACACGTCAGAATCTTAAGACGGCAGGTTGTCTCGACCGTTGCCGCGGCGATCCTCATGGGTGCCGGCTGGGCCGGTGCCGCATTCGGCTTTGAGGAGTCGCCGGAACTGAAGGCGCTCGTCGATGCCGGCAAGCTGCCGCCGGTCGAAAAGCGGTTGCCAAAGGAGCCGCTGGTGCTCACTCCGCTTGAATCGGTCGGTACCTATGGCGGCACCTGGCGCACGGCCACCTTTGGCGGTGGCGACAGCGAGATCGAGCGTTCGATCGGCTATACAAGACTGGTCCGCTGGAATCCGGAATGGACCGAGGTGATCCCTGATATCGCCAAGAGCGTCGAGGTCAATGCCAATGCCACCGAATATACGTTCACCTTGCGGGAAGGCACGCGCTGGTCGGACGGCGAGCCGTTTACCGCGGACGATCTTGTGTGGTGGAACGAGAACGTGCTTCGCAACTCCAAGATCACTCCTGCCGCACCCAACTGGCTGACCGCCGGCGGAGAGACCGTCAAGGTCGAAAAGCTCGCCGACGACAAGGTCGTCTTCAAGTTCGCCGCGCCGAACGGCCTGTTCCTGATGAATATGGCCACCGTGCGCGGCTCCGATATTCTGGCGGCCGCACCGGCGCACTACCTCAGGCAATTCCACAAGGATTTCAATCCCGACGGCGTCGACGCTCTGGTGAAGGCAGCCGGCGCAACCGACTGGGTCCAGCTCTTCAACAACAAGATCGGCTTTCCCGGCCGCTGGCGCGATCTCGGTCGTCCAACGCTCGATGCCTGGGTGTTGACCGCGCCCTATAATGGCACCACCCAGGTCGTCGCGGAACGCAATCCATATTATGCCAAGGTGGATACCGCAGGAAACCAGCTGCCTTATTTCGATCGGATCACCATTGATGTGATGCAGGATACCCAGGCCATAATCCTGAAGGCGATCAGCGGCGAAATCGACATGCAGAACCGCTTCATCGAGACGACCGACGCCCGTACGGTAATCGTGCAGAACCAGGAGAAAGGCGGCTACGGCCTGTTCATCGCCCGGCCGGCGTGGTCGAACGCCCTGCTGATCACCCTCAACCAGACCCACAAGAATCCGGCTTTGCGCGCTGTCTTTTCCAACAAGGATTTCCGCATCGGCCTCAGCTACGCCATCAACCGCGAAGAGCTCAACCAGCTGATCTATGCCGGACAGGCCAAGCCTTATCAGGCAGCGCCGCGTGAAGGCACTGCGCTCTATGACGAGAAGATGGCGACGCAGTATCTGGAGTATAATGTCGATCTCGCCAATCAGTATCTCGACAAGGCCGGCCTTACCAAACATGACGCCGAGGGCTATCGGCTCGGTCAGGACGGCAAGCGGATTACCTTTGCGATCGACGCCTTGACTGGAAGCCCGATCCAGGTGGACGCCCTTGAGATGATTCAGCGCTACTGGCGGGCTGTCGGCATCGACATGCAGCCCCGCCCGGCTGAACGTTCGCTGATCTTCTCCCGCCTGCAGAATAATGAGAATGACGGCCTTGGATGGGTCGGCGGCGGTGGCTACGACTTCCTCGGCCTGCTCGATCCAAAATGGTATTTCCCGCACGAATACGAATCGAGCTTCGCGACGGCCTGGGGCCTCTACTACCAGAACCCCAAGGATCCGAACGCGCAGGAACCGAGCCCCGCTGCCAAGAAGCAGATGGATTTCTACCGGCAGGTGAAGGAAGCGCCGACGCTCGAAAAGCAGTTGGCCGCGATGAAGGAACTGCTGGCGATCACCCGTGACGAATTCTACGTCATCGGCACCAACCTGGAGCCGGACCGCGTCGGAATCGTCAAGACCAATATGCGCAATGTCCCGAAAGTCATTCCCAGCACATCGTTCTACATGACGCCGGGACCGGCAAAGCCCGAGACCTTTTACTACCAGCAATAACGGAACGCGACCGACAGGGATGGCGCCCGCGGGCGCCACCCCATCGACAGCCCAGTCCCAATCATCCAATCCGATCGGCGATCGCCGATTGAAGGAGCTTGACCATGGCCGGCTTCATCATCAGACGCCTGCTTTATATGTTCCCGATGATGTTTGCGATTTCCGTCGTGACCTTCATCATCATCCAGTTGCCGCCCGGCGACTTCCTGACCGCGCTGACCGCGCGTCTTGCCTCCCAGAACGAAACGATCGATCCCAGCGTCATCGCCGGCCTGCGTGAACGTTATGGGCTCGATCAGCCCTGGGCGGTGCAATACTGGAAATGGATCAGCGGCATCCTGCTGCGCGGTGATTTCGGCCAGTCCCTCGATTGGAACAAGCCGGTCAGCGAGCTGATCTGGGCCCGCATGGGCCTGACGATGGTGGTCTCGGTCACCACGCTGCTCTTCGTATGGGCGGTGGCCTTTCCGATCGGCATCTATTCGGCCGTGCGGCAATATTCGGTGGGAGATTACGTCGCCACCTTCTTTGGCTTTCTCGGCCTTGCCATCCCGAACTTCCTGCTGGCGCTGGTGCTGATGTATGTTTCGGCACAGTATTTCGGCCAAAGTACCGGCGGGCTGTTTTCGCCTGCCTATATCAACGCCGTCTGGAGCTGGGCCAAGCTCGGCGATCTCATTTCGCATATGTGGATCCCGGTCGTCGTTCTCGGCACCGGCGCCACTGCGGCGCTGATTCGCATCATGCGCGCCAACCTGCTCGACGAACTCAACAAGCCCTATGTCGACATGGCCCGCGCCCGGGGCTTGAGCGAAATCCGGCTGCTGTTGAAATATCCCGTGCGGGTGGCGCTTAACCCGTTCATCTCGACCGTCGGCTGGGTGCTGCCGCACCTCGTTTCCGGCTCTGTGGTGGTCTCCATCGTTCTTAGCCTGCCGATCACCGGGCCACTGCTGCTCAACGCCCTCTTTGCCCAGGACATGTATCTGGCCGGCACTTTCATCCTGCTGATGAGCATGCTGACGCTGATCGGCACGCTGATTTCGGACCTGCTGCTCGCCTGGCTCGATCCACGCATTCGCAACGGCTGAAGGACGAGACCAATGACCGATCAAGCCATCGCGCTACAGCCCGAACTGATCCAGAATTCCGACGCGGTTGCCGGGCAGTGGAAGCTCATCTGGCGGCGCTTCCGTCGCCATCGGCTGGCGCTGGCGGCCGGCGTCGTCATCTTTTTGATCTACCTGGTCGCCTTGTTTGCCGAGGTTCTCGCCCCGGTTTCATCGCAGACCTACGATTCCCGCTACACCTATGCGCCGCCGCAGCAGATCAAGTTCGCCGGCTACGACGCGGCCGGACAGTTTCATCCGCTCTACGTCAACGGTTATTCGATGAAGGTTGACCCGATCGCGCTCAGCCGCAATTATGTGCCCGATCCGGCCGTCGTCATCCCCCTCGGCTTCTTCGTCAAGGGCGAACCCTACCGGCTCTGGGGGCTGTTCGATTTCGACCGGCACCTGATCGGCCCGATCGAGATGGGCAAACCATTCTACCTGTTCGGCGCCGATCGCCTCGGTCGCGACGTCTTCAGCCGGACGGTCCACGGCACGCGTGTTTCGATGTCCGTCGGACTGATCGGGGTGGCAATCAGCCTCATCCTCGGCATCATCCTGGGCGGCATCTCAGGCCTCTACGGCGGCTGGGTGGACGATGTCATCCAGCGTTCAATCGAGCTCATCAACTCTATCCCGACCATCCCGCTGTGGATGGGCCTTGCGGCTGCTGTCCCGATCAGCGCCGATCCTATCCTCGTCTATCTCTGGATCACGATCATCCTGTCACTGATCGGCTGGACCGACCTGGCGCGGGTGGTGCGCGGGCGCTTCCTGTCGCTCAAGACGGAAGACTTCGTGATCGCCGCCCGTCTCGACGGTTGTTCGCAGATGCGCATCATCTGGCGGCACATGGTTCCGTCCTTCATGAGCCACATCATCGCCTCGGTGACGCTCGCCATCCCGACGATGATCCTCGCAGAAACCGCGCTCTCCTTCCTCGGCATCGGCCTGCGCCCGCCGGTGGTGAGTTGGGGCGTGCTGCTTCAGGAGGCGCAGAACATTCTCGCCGTATCGAGCGCACCCTGGCTGTTTCTTCCGGGTCTCGCGGTGATCGTCACCGTGCTCGCTCTCAATTTCCTCGGTGATGGATTACGCGATGCTGCAGATCCCTATGAATACTGATCCCAATTTCGCCGCAGCCGGCGGCCGGCACCGGCATCGCGACCCGCTGATCGAGGTCGATGATCTCAGGACCCATTTTTTCGGGGGGGCAGGCACCATCAAGGCTGTCGACGGCGTCTCCTTTTCCATCCCGCGCGGCAAGACGGTCTGCGTCGTCGGCGAATCCGGTTCGGGCAAGAGCATCACCGGCCGCTCAATCCTCAACCAGGTTCCCAGGGGAGGGCGGATCGTCTCGGGGGCAATCCGCTACCGGCCGGATCCCACAGCACCCTCCGTCGACTTGGCGGCGCTTGATCCGCGTGGCCACGCCATGCGGGCGATCCGCGGTGCTCAGATCGGCCTGATCAGCCAGGAGCCGATGGCGGCCCTTTCCCCCGTCCATACGATCGGCAACCAGATGGTCGAGGTGATCCGCCTGCATCTGAAGATGGGAAAGAAGGAGGCGCGCGAACATGCAATAGAGACATTGGCTCTGGTCGGCATCCCGCGGCCGGCCGAGCGTATGGAAAACTATGCCTTCCAGTTTTCCGGCGGCATGCGCCAGCGCGTCTGCATCGCCTTGGCGCTCGCCTGCCGCCCCAGGCTGCTGATCGCCGACGAACCGACTACGGCGCTCGATGTGACCACCCAGGCCAATATCCTCGACCTTATCGCCTCGCTGCAGGCCGAATTCGGGCTCTCGGTGCTATTCGTGACCCATGATCTCGGTGTGGTGGCCGAAATCGCCGACGAGGTCGTCGTCATGTATGTCGGTCGGGTCGTGGAGGCAGGCAATGTCGATACGATCTTCCATGCACCTGTTCATCCCTACACCAAGGCGCTGCTGCAATCGGTGCCGCGTATGCATGGGCAACCCACCGAACGGCTCGCGATCATCGACGGCATGGTGCCCTCGCGTTTCAACCGGCCCCCGGGCTGCAGCTTTCATCCCCGATGCAAAGAGGCGAGGGCAGGCCTGTGCGACCAGAGGGATCCGCAACCCGTCGCCATCGGCGACGGACATGTCGCCAGCTGTCTGCTTTACGAAGGAAGACAATGATGGCCGATCCCATGACACAGCCAAGCCCGCTGCTCGAACTGAACGATCTCAGGATGCATTTCCCCATTCGCAAGGGCGCATTCCGGCGTGTCGTCGGACACGTGAAGGCGGTCGACGGCGTTTCGCTTCGTGTCGAGGATGGCGAAACACTCGGCATCGTCGGGGAATCCGGCTGCGGCAAGTCCACGCTTGCCCGCACGGTCTTGCGCATCTATCAGCCGACGAGCGGCGAAATCCGCTATCGCAACCGCAGCGGCAGCACGGTCGATCTCGCCGCGTTGTCGGGTTCTGCCCTCGACGAAATCCATCGCGACCTGCGCATCGTGTTTCAGGATCCGCAATCCTCGCTCAATCCGCGCCTTCCCGTCATCGACATCATCGGCGAGGTGCTTGGTGTCAACGGCATCGCAAAGGGCCGGGAGCTCGAGCACCGGGTCGCCGAGCTGATGCAGAGCGTCGGCCTGCGGCCCGAATATATGCACCGCTATCCCCATGCTTTCTCCGGCGGCGAGCGCCAGCGCATCGGCATCGCCCGGGCGCTGGCGTCCAATCCGCGCCTGGTGATCGCCGATGAGGCCGTCTCGGCGCTCGATGTCAGCGTGCAGGCACAAACCATCAACCTCCTGCAGGACCTGCAGGAACAGTTCGGTCTGACCTATCTCTTCGTCGCCCACGACCTCTCGGTCGTCCGGCACATCTCGGACAATATCGCCGTCATGTATGTCGGCCGGGTCGTCGAAAAGGCGCCGACGGAGCAGATCTTCTCGCACCCGCTCCACCCCTACACCGAAGCGTTGCTCTCGGCCGTGCCGATCGCCGATCCGAGAATGCGCCGCCACGGCCAGCGCATCCGGCTGGCGGGCGAGGTTGCTGACCCCGCCCATCCGCCCCCCGGCTGCGCATTTCATCCGCGTTGCCGCTACGCCACCGAGCTTTGCAAGCAGGAGGTGCCGGGCTTACGCACCGTCACCGCCGATGGGCACGCAGTGGCCTGTCATTACGCCGAATCCCTGACGCTTAATCCCTTTGCCGACCGTATCGTTCCGGAGTTCAATTGATGCCCGAATTCATTCCACGCTCCGAGCAGCGTCCCGTTGTGGATACCTCCTCCACGACGCTCGATCTCATCTACTTCGATCTCGTCACGCTCGCCTCCAACGAGCAGGACATCCGGCGGCTGCCCGCGCACGAAAGCCTCTACGTCGTGCTGTCGGGTCAGGTGGATATCGAGGTCGATGGCATCATGTTCGAAGCGGTGGGCCGGCGAGCCGATATCTGGGGAGGCGATGCGGACTCGGTTTACGCGCCCGTCGGCGCCAATGTCCGGATATCGGCTCGTGGCGCAGCGGCAGAGGTTGCCATCGCCGGCGGCCTCTGGGACACGCGCTACGCCCCGTTTCGCGTCACGCCTGATGAGGTCGATGCGGTCAATGTCGGTTCGTCGGACACGCATAGCCAGCGGCGGATCGTCCATCTGCTCGGCCAACGGCAGAACGGGCGCTGCGGCAACCTGCTGGTGAGTGAACTCTATGCCGGCGAAGGCTGCTGGTCCGGCTATCCCCCTCACAAGCACGATACCGAAGACGGCGATGTCGAGACCCGGCACGAAGAACTCTATCACTACCGCTTCCAGCCCGAGACCGGTTTCGGCAGCCAGATCACCTATGACGAAGACGGTCCGGTCAAGATCCTCATGACCCGCAACGGCGACACTGTCCTGGTCGACCGGGGTTACCACCCGACGGTCACCTCGCCGGGGCACCGGGGCTACATCTTCACCATTCTCGTCGGCAAGCACCGCCGGGGGCTGATCCAGCGCTTCGATCCCGCCCATCAGCATCTGACCAAAACCATCCCCGGCATCGATGCGATGCGCGACAAGTTCAAATAATCCGGCTCCTGGTCTCGTGCGCCGGCATTGCGGCGCACTGCCAAACGTCCGCCCAAGGAGAGACGACCCATGCGTGAACGTACGCGAATAAACGTTGATGCCGGTGAAGCGGTACGTCCGTTCAACCGGTTCTGGCGCGGCACCGGCTTTTCGCCGGCCGAGCTGCTGCTCGAGCCCGAGATGCGCCAAATGCTCGCCTATATCGGTGGCCTGCCGAACGAGGGCATCCGCTTCCTGCGGGTGCATTATCTCTACAATCTGCTGAGTGCGAAGGGCGAGGCTGGCTACGACTGGTCGCTGCTCGACCGCGCGCTCGACGTGATGATCGAACACCGCCTGAAGCCGTTCTTCGAGCTGATGGGCAACCCATCGGGCCTGTTCACCGATTATGAGGACATGGATCAGGTCAAGCGCTGGCGGGATCTCGTAACAGCGACGGCCGATCGTTATGGCGCGCGTTACGGCATGGACGAATTGCGCACATGGTACTTCGAAACGACGAACGAGGCCGACTCCGGCTGGTGGACCTACGGGATCAAGGGTTACACCAACTACTATGACGCCTGCGTCGCGGGGCTTGATGCCATCGATCCCAGCCTGCCGATGGGCGGGCCTGGCACCGCCCGCACGCTGTCGCCGATCTTTCGCGCCCTCATGGCCCACTGCGACAGCGGCACGAGCTGCCTGACCGGTGACGGCCCGCCGCGCCTCGATTACATCTCGATCCACGAAAAGGGCGTCAACGGCAGCAAGGAAGACCTGACCCCGAAAACCAACGGTATCGTCGACCGCACGCTTCTCGTCGTCGACTATCTCAAGGAGCATCACCCGCGTCTCGCGGGCCTGCCCATCATCAACGACGAATGCGATCCGCAGCTCGGCTGGAGCGATCATCATAGCTGGCACGGCAAGGCCTATTACGCCGGGATCATCGCCCGCATCATCGAACAGCACGACCGGCGCATCATCGCCCCGAAAGCGGCGAATTTCAGCTTTCTCAGCAATGACCACGCCTTTATCGGCGGCTGGAGCCAGCGCACGATCTTTGCCTATTTCGGTTCGCGCAATTTCACCAAGGCGCAGTGGGAGCACAAGACCAATCTGGATATGCTGGTGACGGACGTCGACAGGGCGCCGCCATTCGACATCATCAAGAAGCCCGGCCTGACATCGATGGAACTGCTGGCAACGCTTGGCGATACCGTTTGCAAGGTGACCGCCGAACCACCGCTTGCTCCCGACCAGGATGGCCTGGCGATCCTGCCGACGCGGCTGCCGGGCGGCGGTGTTTCCATCAGCCTCATCCATAGCGTCGATGCCATCAACCGCTCGGGCCGGACCGCCGTCCGTCTCGAGGTGGAAGGTTTGGTTCCCGGCCGCCACGCGCTTTGCCTGCTGCGCATCGACGAGGAATTCACCAATCCGATGGAGGTCTGGGAAGCCCAGCGCGACGAAAGCAACCCGCGTGGGCTTTTCGAGCCGGTCGGCGCACCACCCGCACCGACCGAGGCGCAGTTTGCCGAAATGCGCCGGGCGCAGGAGCCCGCCTTGCTGCATCCGATCAGCGTCGTCGCGTGCGACGATGGCCGGATCAGCGTCGACCTGGATGTGCCACTGCCGTCGCTGACCCAGGTGCTTGTCGTTCCCGATATCGGCGTGGCCCCGGCTACACCTGCCGGCCTTGTCGTCGAACGCTACCTTGGTCTTGGCGGTCGGGAGGAGCGCATGCTGTTTTGGGCTGCCGGCGATGCCGGGCCGACCATCTTCTACGATGTGCTGATCAGCACCGATGGGGGGACTTTTGAAAAGGTCAGTCCGGCGCCGCTGATCTCGACGGCATTCCTGCACATGTCGCCGCCGCAGGGCGTGCGGTATGCGGTGCGCGCCCGCGATGCATTCGGTCGCCGCAGCGAGCTTTGTCTCTCCCGCTGATGAAAAGCGCCTTTCTGTCTGGGATCTGATCCATGGATATCGCCTATTTCACCAAGACCCTGGAGGGCCTGCCGCTCGAGAAGGCGGCCGAGATTACGGCCGGTTTGGGGTTCGATTGCGCCGATCTTCTCATTCGCGATGGCCATGCCGTTTCGCCAGACAGGCCGGAGGAGATCGTCAAAGCCGTAAAGCTTTTTGCCGCGGCCGGCCTGCGCACCCCGATGGCGACCATCGATTCCACCCGGCCCGACGATGCCGCATCCCGGCTTCTTAGTTGTTGCGGCGAGGCTGGCATCGGGCAGGTCCGGCTTGGCTTCTGGCGCTACGACCCGCTGCGGCGCTGGCAGGTCCAGGTCGATGAGGCGCGGCGTGATCTCGACGGCTTCGAGCGCCTGGCCGAACGCTTCGGCATCAAGCTGACCGTCCAGCTTCACGGCGGGACCCTGCACAGCTCGGGCGCGCTGGCCGTGCAATTGCTGGCCGGGCGCGATCCGATCCGGATCGGCGCCTATCCCGATCCGGCCAATCAGATCATTCGCGAGGGAAGCGAGGACTGGCGTTTGACCCTCGACATTCTCGATCCGTGGTTCTGCTGCATGGGCGTCAAGAACAGCGGTTGGTCGCCCGGCGCTTACGGATCTCAAGGCCAGCGCGCCTGGTATTCGGACTGGTATGGGCTCGACGAAGGCATGGTGCCCTGGAACGAAATCGTCCCGCATCTGGTGGCCACCGGCTTTGCCGGCGTGCTCTCGATGCATTCCCAATACCGCGTCTCCCGCGAGCATGCGCTCGACAAGGTGCGCGCCGATCTCGCCCATCTCAGGCGCCTGGTCGCCACAGCGAAAGAGTAGAACCATGAACGAACAGGCTCCCGTCATTGCCGTACTGCTGACCGAAAAGACGCGCCGGATGATGCTTGATGATGTGGCGATTGCCCAGTTGAACGCCCTTGGCGAAGTGCGCTGGCCGACCGGCGCCACGATCGACGCTGCCGATGTCGACCAGCTGCTGCAAGGGGCTACGGCATGCCTCACCGGATGGGGCACGCCGCCCTTCGATGCCGCCGCGTGCCAGCGCCATCCACAACTCGCCCTTGTCGCCCATTCGGCTGGCAGCGTCCGCACACTGGTCCCGGCGCGTCTGTTCGACGATGGCATTCGCGTCACCCATGCCGCCTCGAAAATTGCTGCCTCGGTTGCCGAGTTCGTCGTCGCCGAAGCGCTGCTCGCCATGCGCGGCATTCACCGGCTGCATCATCAATTGCGCAACGGTGGCGAATGGCTCGACGTCCGCGCGGCCGTGCCGCAGAGATTGCTTGGCGCCAGAACGGTCGGCATCGTCGGCGCCGGATATGTCGGTCGGGCGGTCATGCGGCTGCTCGTCCCATTCGGCTGCCGCGTGCTGGTCGTCGATCCGTTTCTGAGTGATAGCGAGGCCACCGCACTCGGCGTTGTAGGTGCCGGGCTGGACGATATGCTGGCTCAAAGCGACGTGATCTCACTGCATGCGCCTGTCTTGCCCGAAACGCGCCGCATGATCGGCGCCCGCGAACTGGCGCTATTGCGCCCCGGCACGCTGTTCATCAACACGGCACGCTCGCAGCTGGTCGACGAGGCGGCGCTGCTCGCCGAGATCCGCTCCGGCCGTATCGAGGCGGCCTTGGACGTCTTTGACGACGAGCCGCTGCCTCCGGATAGTCCCTTCCGCGACCCCACACTGGCCAATGTCACCATTTCGCCGCACGCCGCCGGTCACACCGAAGAGGCGCATCTCGCCCAGGGACAGGCCATGGTGGATGAGATCGGCCGGCTGCTTCGCCGCGAACCGCTCCACCACGAAGTGTCTCGCGCCATGCTTGACCGCATGGCATGACCATGGACAGTAGCACTGGAGGTTCCGTGACGGCGCCGCGCATCAAAATCGTCGAGATCGACGCCTTCCAGCGCGATATCAGGCTGCGGCTGCCGTTCCGCTTCGGTGCGGCAACTCTCGAAAAGGCGCCGCAAGCCTTTCTCAGGGTCCGTATCGAGGATGAAGAGGGGCGCACCGCCATCGGCGCGGCCGCCGAGATGATGGTGCCGAAATGGTTCGACAAGAACCCGGCGCTGACGACGGCGCAGAACGTCGATCAGTTGCGCACCTCGATCCGTACCGCTGCGGCCGCTTCGCTCGAACCGTCGGCGCCGACGACATTGTTTGCTGCCGCCCGCCTGAACGAGATGGAGACGGTGCGACGCCTGCCTGGAAATCCGCTAGCCGCCGGTTTCGGCCCGTCGCTCATCGCCCGCGCTGCGCTCGATGCCTATTGCCGCCTTGCCGACATTTCCTTCTTCGAGGCGGTGCGGGGCAACCTCATCGGCATCGGCGGCCCGATGCTGCCCGACGATATCGACGCGGATGCCGCGTTGGCGATGCTTTCCGATCTTCGTCCTGCCGGCTCGATCTCGGCCCGGCATACGATCGGGCTTGTCGATCCGATCAGCGAGGGCGATATCCTCCATCCCGTCGGTGACGGCCTGCCGGAAAGCCTCGAGGCGGTGATAACACGCTATGGCAACCGCTGGTTCAAGATCAAGCTTTCGGGCACGATCGATGCCGATATCGACCGCCTGACGCGGATCGCCGCCGTGCTGGACCGCCTGCCCGACTATCGGGTGACGGTCGACGGCAACGAACAGTTTGGCGCCCCCGAACAGCTTGCCGCCTTGCTGGCGCAAATCGGGGCGACGCCTCGGCTGGCGAGGTTGCGTGCAGCCATTGCCTTTGTCGAACAGCCGTTCTCGCGCGCGATCACCATGGAAACGCCGCTGGGGGATCTCGCGGCGCAATTACCCTTCCTGATCGATGAGAGCGACGACGGCGATGGCGCCTTCGCCTCCGCCAGGCGGCTCGGTTATACCGGCGTCTCCTCGAAGACCTGCAAGGGCATTTACCGTTCGCTCCTGAAGGCGATCCGCATCAGAACCGGAACCGTGCCGGGACTGTTCCTCTCGGGCGAGGATCTGACCTGCCAGGCGGGGCTTGCCGTGCAGCAGGATCTGGCGCTGGTCTCGCTGATCGGCCTCTCCCATGTCGAGCGCAACGGCCATCACTATGTGGCCGGCATGCAGGGTGCGCCGCAGGCGGAGAAGGCGCGTTTTGCCGCGGCCCATCCCGATCTCTACGAGCAGGGTGGCGACGGACCGCTGCTGTCGATCCGCGACGGCCGGATCGCCATCGCTTCGCTCGGGGCGGTCGGCTACGCGAGCGGCGCTTTGCCTGATTTCGAAGCCATGATGCCATTGTCATGACGCCTGACCCCACCGCGCAACAGGTCGCCAAAGACTATGTGGACCCTTATGTAGCGGTCGGGACAAGGGCTTGTCGCCTCCGAACGAGCGGCGAAGTCGGGATGACGGCGGCCATCGGCCGGCTTCCTGGCTATCGCCCAGTGAGGTCCAGGATGCGCATCGCGAGCTTGAGATGCGGCAAATCCAACATGCGCCCATCAAGCTGAACGACGCCCGCGTCGGGCCTGGCGGCGAAGGCGGCGGCGACTTTCTCGGCCCAGGCGACCTCGGACGGATCCGGCGTGAAGGCGTGATTGATCACCTCGACCTGGCTCGGATGGATGGCCATCATACCGGAAAAGCCATCGCGCCGGGCGCGGCCGACATAGGCCCTGAGACCGCCCAGATCGCGGAAATCTGGATAGACGGTGTCGATCGCCGGAACGGCGGCGGCATGGGCTCCGAATAGCGTGAGCGAACGGGCAAGCTCGTAAGGTGGCGTATAGCGGCCATCCGTCCTCCGCGCGGTCGCAGCCCCCATCGCGGCCGGCAGATCCTCAGCCCCCCAGGTCAGGCCGCAGAGGCTGGTTGAGACATCCCGGTAGCTGCCGATCTCGAAGATCGCAGATGGCGTTTCGGTTGCGATCGGCAAGATGGGAATTGCAGATGCAAGAGAGCCTGCGAGCTTCAGCACCGAGGCGGCACCCTCGGCCTTCGGCAGCACGATCGCGAAAGGATGAAGGCCGCTCAAAGCGGCAAGGTCGTCTTCGAATTCTTGCGAGGCGAGGGGGTTGATGCGGATAAGAAGAGGGGTCTCGCCGGCATGATGCAAGACGAATTCGTGCACGCTCTCTCGCGCTTTCGGCTTGTTTAGGGGCGCAACCGAATCTTCCAGGTCGAGAATGACGGCATCGGCGCCCGAGGCAAGCGCTTTTTCGAAACGCTCCGGCCGGTCACCGGGTGCAAAGAGCAGCGAGCGCAGCCTCATGACGGTTTCACCTTCAGCATTGCCGTGCGCAGGCACTGGCAGACGATCTCGCCGCGCTGGTTCAGGGTGATATGCCGGAAGGTGACGATGCCGGCATCGGGGCGGGAGTTCGAGCGACGCAGCTCCATCACCTCCGTTTCCACCCGCAGCGTATCGCCGATGAAGACCGGCTTCGGCATCGTCACCTTGTCATAGCCGAGATTGGCGACGAGCGTGCCGAGCGTGGTGTCGCCGACCGAAAGGCCGACGGTGAGCGCGAAGGTGAAGGTGCCGTTGACGACGATCCGGCCGAATTCGGTGCCGGCCGCATAGTCGGCATCGAGATGCAGAGGCTGCGGATTGTGGGAAAGCGTCGTGAAGAGCAGATTGTCGGTCTCGGTGACCGTGCGACGGATGTCGTGGGCGATGCGGTCGCCGACCGTCCACTCGTCGAAATAACGGCCGGCCATCAATCCTGCTCCTTCACAATGCTGACGACCAGCTGGTTTTCCGAGACCCTGATCCCCGAGGCAACCTGCAGTTTTTCGACGATGCCGTCGAAGGGCGCACGCAGAGAATGTTCCATTTTCATCGCTTCGACCGTCAGCAGGCGGTCCCCCTTGGCGACCCGATCGCCTTCGGCGACATCCACCGAAATGACGAGGCCGGGCATGGGCGAAAGGATCGCGCCGTCGCCGGCACCCTGACTTGCTTCGACTTCGCTGGCGACCGGCAGGCTGATCGGCCAGGCGTTGCCGGCGTCGAAAAGCACCGTGGTTTCACCGATCGTGACTGTATTTGCCTCAAGCTCCGGACGTGATTGCCCCCAATGGAGGTGATCGCCGATACGGATGCGCACCCTTTTGTCATCCGCGCCGGCGATGCGGAACCCGGTCAGCGCAGACCAGGGATCACCATCCGTATTTTTTGAAAGCACGGTGGCCGCGGTGTCGATTGCGGTTTCGCTCGGCTCCGTCGCCACAAGCCTGTCGCCATGGCGGTCGAGAAAGCCGGTATCGATCCGAGCTGCGCGAAAATCCGGATCGACGGCGATGCGGGTGAGAAGGCCGGCATTGGATCTGACCGGCCAGACCTCGATCTCTGCGCAGGCGGCTGCGAGCTTCGAAAGTGCGGCCTCGCGGTTCGGCCCATGGGCGACAATCTTGGCAATCATCGGGTCATAGAAGGCGGTGATGTCATCCCCTTGCTCGACGCCGCTATCGACGCGGATTGTTTCTGGCAGGCTGAGATGTTCGAGCCGGCCTGTCGAGGGCAGATAGCCGGCGGCAGGATTTTCGGCATAGAGCCGGGCTTCGAAGGCCCAGCCGTTCATGGCAATCTCGTCCTGCATTTTCGGCAGCGGCTCGCCGCTAGCGACCTTCAACTGCCAGAGCACCAGATCCTCGCCAGTAATTGCCTCGGTGACCGGGTGTTCCACCTGCAGGCGGGTGTTCATCTCCATGAACCAGATGCGATCTTCGCGAAGGCCTTCCGAGGCATCGGCGATGAATTCGATGGTGCCGGCGCCGACATAGTTGACCGCTCTTGCGGCCTTCACTGCCGCATCGCAGATCAATGCCCGGGTAGCGGCATCGAGGCCGGGGGCAGGGGCCTCCTCGATGACCTTCTGGTGACGGCGCTGCAGCGAACAATCGCGTTCGAAGAGATGAACGTAGTTGCCGAGCGTATCGGCGAAAACCTGCACCTCGATATGGCGCGGATTGGCGATATAGCGTTCGATCAGAACGCGGTCGTCGCCGAAGGCGGCGGCCGCCTCACGGCGGCAGGAGGCGAGACGTTCGGCGAAATCCTGCGGGCGATCGACGCGGCGCATGCCCTTGCCGCCGCCACCGGCGACCGCCTTGATGAGCACGGGATAACCGATGTTTTCCGCCTCGGCCGTCAGTCTCTCTTCGCTCTGGTCCGCGCCCATATAGCCGGGGGTCACGGGCACGCCGGCTGCCTGCATCAATTCCTTGGCGGCATCCTTAAGGCCCATGGCACGGATGGCCGCCGGCGGCGCGCCGACCCAGAGGATGCCGGCCTTTTCCACCGCTTCGGCAAATTCGGCATTTTCCGAAAGAAAACCGTAGCCGGGATGGATCGCAGCAGCGCCGGTTTTCCGGGCGGCATCGAGGATGCGGGTCTGAGAGAGATAGCTCTCGCGTGCCGGCGCCGGGCCGATGGCAATCGCCTCGTCCGCCTCCCTGACGTAGGGCAGGCCGGCATCGGCTTCGGAATAGACGGCGATGGTGCGGATGCCGAGCATCTTGGCCGAGCGGATGATGCGGCGGGCGATTTCGCCCCTGTTGGCAATGAGAAGACTTTCCATCATCGGCGCCTCACATCCTGAACAGGCCGAAGCGCGGCCCTTTCGGGATCGGCGCATTCAGACAGGCGGAAAAGGCAAGGCCCAGCACATCCCGGGTCTGGCGCGGATCGATGATGCCGTCGTCCCAGAGGCGAGCCGTGGCATAATAGGGATTTCCCTCGGCCTCGTAGCCGGCGCGGATCGGCGCCTTGAAGGCTTCCTCCTCGTCAATAGGCCAATTCTCACCGCGCGCCTCCATGGAGTCTCGGCGGATCGTGGCGAGCACCGAGGCCGCCTGTTCGCCGCCCATCACGCTGATGCGGCTGTTCGGCCAGGTGAAGAGAAAGCGCGGGCGATAGGCGCGGCCGCACATGCCGTAATTGCCGGCGCCGAAGCTGCCGCCGATGATGACCGTGACCTTCGGCACGCTCGCGGTCGCAACCGCCATCACCAGCTTTGCCCCATCCTTGGCGATGCCGCCGGCCTCATAGCGACCGCCGACCATGAAGCCGGAGATGTTTTGCAGAAAGAGCAAAGGCACGCGGCGCTGGCAGGCAAGCTCGATGAAATGCGCGCCTTTCAGCGCGCTTTCGGAGAAGAGAACGCCGTTATTGGCGATGACGGCGACAGGCATGCCCCAGATGCGGGCGAAGCCGCAGACCAGTGTGGCGCCGTAGAGCGGCTTGAACTCATGCAGTTCCGAGCCATCGACGATCCGGCCGATGACCTCGCGCACATCATAGGGCGAGCGAACATCCTCCGGGATGAGGCCGCAGAGATCCTCTGGATCGAGCTTCGGCGGTCGTGGCCGCTGCAGGTAGATGTCGACTGATTTCACGCTGTTGAGGGTGGCTGCGATATCGCGAACGAGCAGCAGCGCATGTTCGTCGTTTTCGGCCACATGATCGACGACGCCGGAGCGGCGGCCATGGGTTTCGGCGCCGCCGAGCTCTTCGGCCGAGATGATCTCGCCGGTTGCGGCCTTCACCAGCGGCGGGCCGGCGAGGAAGATCGTGCCGTGGTTGCGCACAATGACCGTTTCGTCGGACATGGCGGGCACATAGGCGCCGCCGGCGGTACAGCTTCCCATAACGCAGGCGATCTGCGGAATGCCTTCGGCCGACATCTGGGCCTGGTTGTAGAAGATCGCGCCGAAATGGTCGCGGTCGGGAAAGACTTCGGCCTGATGCGGAAGATTGGCGCCGCCGCTATCGACCAGATAGAGACAGGGCAACCGGTTCTGCATGGCGATCTCCTGCGCCCGGAGATGTTTCTTCACCGTCATCGGGAAATAGGCACCGCCCTTCACCGTCGCGTCATTGGCGACGATCATCACCTCGCGGCCGGCAACGCGGCCGATGCCTGATATGATGCCGGCGCCGGGCGCCTCGTCATCATACATGCCGTTGGCTGCCAGCGTGCCGATCTCCAGGAACGGGCTGCCGGCATCGAGCAAAAGCTGGATGCGGTCGCGCGGCAGCAGCTTACCTTTGCCGGTATGGCGCTCGCGCGCTGTCTGCGATCCGCCCTCGCGCGCTTTCGCCGAACGATTGTGGAGTTCGTCGATCAGGGCTTTGTTTTTGCTGGCATTGGCCTTGAAGCTGTCGCTGTCGCGGTCGATCGCAGTCGAAATAACCGTCATGACGCAATGAGCTCCCGGCCGATCAGGTAGCGGCGGATCTCATTGGTGCCGGCGCCGATATCGTAAAGCTTGGCGTCGCGCAAAAAGCGCTCGACCGGCCATTCCTTGGTATAGCCGGCGCCGCCGAGCGCCTGGATCGCCTCCAGCGAGACCTTCACGGCATTTTCGCTGGCAAAGAGGATTGCAGCAGCTGCATCCGTGCGCGTCGCGCGGCCGGCATCGCAGGCGCGGGCGACGGAATAGACATAAGCGCGCGCCGAATTCAGCGCGACATACATGTCGGCGATCTTGCCCTGCATCAGCTGGAAATCGCCGATCGCTTTGCCGAACTGTTTGCGATCGCGCACATAGGGCAGCACGACATCGAGGCAGGCCTGCATGATGCCGAGCGGCCCGGCGGCAAGCACGGCGCGCTCATAGTCGAGGCCGGACATGAGGATCTTCACGCCTTCTCCCTCCCGGCCCATCAGCGCCTCGGCCGGCACCGCGCAATCCTCGAAGACCAGTTCGGCCGTGTCGCTGCCGCGCATGCCGAGTTTGGAGAGTTTCTTGGAGACGCTGAAACCGGGCAGGCCTTTCTCGATAATCAAGGCGGAAATGCCTTTCGGGCCGGCTGCGGGATCGGTCTTGGCATAGACAACAAGCACGTCGGCATGCGGCGCGTTGGTGATCCAGAACTTGGTGCCGTTCAGAATATAGCGATCGCCTTTTTTCTCGGCACGCAACCGCATGGAGACGACATCGGAACCGGCGCCGACCTCCGACATGGCGAGCGAACCGACATGTTCGCCGGAGATCAGCTTCGGCAGGTGGCTGCGCTTTTGCTCCGGCGAGGCCCAGCGGCGGATCTGGTTGACGCAGAGATTGGAATGGGCGCCGTAGCTCAGGCCGACGGAGGCCGAGGCGCGAGAAATTTCCTCCATGGCGACGACATGATCGAGGTAACCGAGACCGGCGCCGCCGAATTCTTCCTCGACGGTGATTCCGTGCAGGCCGAGCGCGCCCATCTCAGGCCAGAGCTGGCGTGGAAACGTGTTGCTTTCGTCGATCTCCGCAGCCAGCGGAGCAATATGATCGGCGGCAAACCGCGCCGTCGTTTCACGGATCGCGTCCGCGGTTTCGCCGAGCGAAAAATCAAACATGGCACTCCTCCCGCTGAAATATGTAGCGCGGGTTGCGGCGGGTTCAAAGTGCTCTTGAATGCGATGGCTCATCCAATTGCGAGAGAGCTTCCTCCCGGCGAAAGGCTTCGGGGCTCTTGCCCATCCATTTGCGGAAGGCTCGGAAGAAGGCGCTCGGCTCGGAATAGCCGAGTTGCACGGCAATCTCGCCGATGGTCTTCGGCGTGTTCAGCAGCAGTTCGACGGCGAGATCCCGGCGGATGTCGTCCTTGATGGCGGCATAGCTTTGTCCCTCGTCGCGCAGGCGGTGACGGAGAGTGGAGGGCGGCATGCGCATATCGGCGGCAAGCTCGGCAAAACTCCGCCACATGGCAGGCGTTGCCTGGTTCAAGCGCCGGCGGATGGCGGCGGCGATGCCGGCATCATAGCGGTAGCGCACAAGAATATTGGCGGGCGCGCCGCGGAGGAACTGTTTGAGCGCCTGTTCGCTGCGCGCCACCGGCAGATCCAGCAAGGCGCTGTCGAATCCGAGACGGCTGACCGGTTGCGAGAAACGCACTGGTGCACCGAAGAACAGCCGGTAGTCGGCGCCTTGTTTGGGCTCGGCGCAGCGGAAATCGACGAGGCGGATCGGAATGCGCCGGCCGACCAGCCAACAGATGATGCCGTGCAGGATGATCCAGTAGGTGCGGTAGGCGAAGGCCGAACGCGGGCCGCCGGCATCGCTGAGCTCGATCTCGGCCAGACCGTCGCGGATGACGAGCCGTCCTCGGGGGTCGTCGAGCACGACATCGAGGAAGCGTAGCGCCCGGCGTAGCGCATGACCCAGCGTCGGCGCATGCAGCACGGAGTGGCAGAGCAGCGTGAAGCTGCCGCTGCGCATCGGTCGGCCCCCCATGCCGAAGAATTCATCGTCGAGTTCGGCGGCGATCGCCAGCCAGAGCGCGCCATAGGTCTCTGCCGAAACCGGCTGATCGACCGGGGATGCCAGGCCGACGTGGGCAAGAATAGGCTCTATCGGCTTATCCAGCCGCCGCAGACTGTCGAGTGCCTCCTCGACAAAGGCCGGTGCAATCATGCGTCGCTCGACTTCGGCCATCGCGCCCTCTCTATGGCAAAACTGTCCGAAATAATGGAGCAGTTCTGTCATCGCTTGCAATAGGCCGACGGAATAGAATCCTCTCATTCGGCTGAGCCTGGAGGAGGCGCGGCCGGTAGGGAGGAACAGATTCATGCTGATCCGAGGTGCGAGTTTCATCGTGACCGGCGGCGGCTCTGGCCTCGGCGCGGCGACGGCGCGCATGCTTGTGGAGGCGGGCGGACGGGTGACAATCGCCGATCTCAACGCGGAAGCCGGTCAAGATATCGTCCGGGTATTCGGAAGCGATGCCCGTTTCGTCAGGGCCGACGTGACCGATGGCGAGGAGGGGGCGGCGGTGGTTGCCGCTGCCGTCGAAGCCTTTGGCGGCTTGCGCGGATTGGTGAATTGCGCAGGTGTGGCGCCGGCCGAAAAGGTGATCGGCCGCGACGGACCGCACCGGCTGGAGAGTTTTGCGCGCACGGTCGGCATCAATCTCATCGGCACGTTCAACATGATCCGGCTGGCCGCCGCAGCGATCCAGACTACCGAGCCGGATGCGGAAGGCGAACGCGGCGTTATCGTCAATACGGCCTCGGTTGCCGCCTTCGACGGCCAGATCGGTCAGGCAGCCTATGCCGCCTCCAAGGGCGGGGTGGTGGCGATGACCTTGCCGATCGCCCGCGAGCTTGCCCGTCACGGCATTCGCGTTGTGTCGATCGCTCCGGGCATTTTCGAGACGCCGATGATGGCTGATATGCCGGCCGAAGTTCAGGCAGCGCTCGGCAAGAGCGTGCCCTTTCCGCCACGGCTCGGCCGGCCAGCGGAATTTGCCGGGCTGGTACGCCATATCTTGGAAAACAACATGCTGAACGGCGAGGTCATCCGCCTCGACGGCGCATTGCGGATGGGCGCGCGCTGAGCGCGTTGCCCAGAGGAGGAAACATGACATTGCAGGATCCCATCGTTATCGTCGGTGCAGCGCGCACCCCGATCGGCAGCTTTCAGGGAGAGCTGAAGGAGGCGACGGCGCCCGAACTCGGAGCAACCGCGATCCGAACGGCGCTTGAGCGCAGCCGCGTCGAGGCCGAGGCGATCGAGGAGGTCGTCTTCGGCTGCGTGTTGTCGGCCGGCCAAGGGCAGGCACCGGCGCGCCAGGCGGCGATCTACGCCGGCCTGCCCTTCGCGACGGCGGCCAGCACCGTCAACAAGATGTGTGGCTCAGGCATGAAGGCCGTGATGATCGCGCATGACCTGATCGCCGCCGGCAGCGCTTCCGTGGCAGTTGCAGGCGGCATGGAAAGCATGACGAATGCGCCCTATCTTCTTGACAAGGCCCGTGGCGGCTACAGGCTCGGCCATGGGCGTGTCGTGGATCACATGTTCCTCGACGGGCTGGAGGATGCTTATGACAAGGGGCGCTTGATGGGCAGCTTCGCGGAGGATTGCGCCGAGGCCTATCAGTTCACGCGCGAGGCGCAGGATAGCTACGCCATCACCTCGCTGACGCGGGCGCAGAAGGCGATTGCCGAAGGCTGTTTCGAAAGCGAGATCGCGCCGGTTACGGTGAAATCGGGCAGAGTCGAGCAGGTGGCGAGCCGCGATGAACAACCCGGCAAGGCGAAGCTAGATAAGATTCCGACGCTTAAGGCCGCCTTCCGCGACGGCGGCACGGTGACCGCCGCCAATTCCAGCTCGATTTCCGATGGCGCTGCCGCCCTGGTGCTGATGCGCCGCTCCGAGGCGGAGCGCCGCGGCCTCAAGCCGCTTGCGACGATCATCGGCCATGCCACGCATTCGCAGGCGCCCAATCTTTTCGCCACGGCGCCGATCGGCGCGCTGCAGAAGCTGTCCGATCGCACCGGCTTGCCGCTGTCGGAGGTCGATCTGTTCGAAATCAACGAGGCTTTCGCCGTCGTCGCCATGGCGGCGATGCGCGATCTCGATCTGCCGCATGAAAAGGTGAATGTGCATGGCGGCGCTTGTGCGCTCGGCCATCCGATCGGCGCCTCGGGGGCGCGGATTCTGGTGACGCTGCTTGCCGCACTGGAGCGATACGACCTGAAGCGCGGCATGGCCGCGCTCTGCATCGGCGGCGGCGAGGCGACGGCTGTCGCCATCGAGCGGCACGAGCGGGGAGGGCAGAACAGATGATCCTTTCCGACCTCCAGCAGCAAATCTCAGATCTCGCCCGCGACTTTGCCCGCGACCGGTTGGCGCCGGGGGCGGCCAAACGCGACCGGGAGCATCTCTTCCCGCGCGAGGAATTGAAGGAAATGGGTGAACTCGGGCTGCTCGGCATGCTGGTGCCGGAAGCCTATGGCGGGTCGGATACCGGTGTGGTCGCCTATGCCGCGGCACTCGAGGAGATTGCCGCCGGCGACGGACCCTGTTCGACGATCATGAGCGTGCATAGCTCCGTCGGTTGTGTGCCGATCCTGAAATTCGGTACCGAGGAGCAGCGGCAGCGCTTCCTGCCGAAACTGGCCAGCGGCGAATGGATTGGCGGCTTTGCGCTGACCGAGCCGCAGGCCGGTTCCGATGCCTCCAACCTGAAGACCCGGGCGCGGCGTGACGGCGATCACTACGTGCTCGACGGCTCCAAGCAATTCATCACCTCGGGAAAGAACGGTCATGTCATCATCGTCTTTGCCGTCACCGATCCCGATGTCGGCAAGAAGGGTATCACCGCCTTCATCGTGCCGACCGATACGCCGGGCTACGAGGTGATCCGCGTCGAGGAAAAACTTGGGCTGCATTCCTCCGATACCTGCCAGATCGCCTTCAACAGCATGCGCATCCCGGCAGAACTCAGGCTCGGTGCGGAAGGTGAAGGTTATCGCATCGCGCTCGCCAATCTCGAGGGTGGGCGGATCGGCATTGCAGCGCAGGCGGTCGGCATGGCGCGGGCGGCCTTCGAGGCGGCGCGCGACTACGCCAAAGAGCGTACGGCCTTCGGCAAGCCGATCGTCGAGCATCAGGCCGTTGCGTTCCGCCTTGCCGATATGGCGGTGCGGATCGAGGCGGCGCGGCAGCTCGTTTTTCATGCTGCCTCCCTCAGGGAAGCCGGACTGCCATGCCTGTCGGAAGCCTCGATGGCGAAGCTCTTTGCCTCCGAAATGGCCGAGCGCGTCTGCTCCGATGCGATCCAGATCCATGGCGGCTATGGCTACATGGCCGATTATCCGGTCGAGCGCATCTATCGCGATGTGCGCATCTGCCAGATCTATGAAGGAACAAGTGACGTGCAGCGCATGGTGATTGCCCGCAATCTATAGAACCACATCCGGCCCTGCTTCCGGAGGAGGGGAGCAAGGCCGGCAAAGGGAGGAAAGAAAAAACATGGTGGATTCCGCTCGTTTGAGCCTGCACGTCCCCGAACCCGCCGTCCGCCCGGGCGGTCAGCCCGATTTTTCCAACGTGAAGATTGCCAAGGCGGGTTCCGTGCCGCGGCCGGAGGTGGATGTCGCGTCCGAAGATATCCGTGACCTCGCCTATTCCATCATCCGCGTTTTGAACCGCGAGGGCGAGGCGGTCGGCCCCTGGGCTGGGTCGCTCTCCGATGAGGCGTTGCTGACCGGGCTTCGCAACATGATGAAGCTGCGCGCCTTCGACGCCCGCATGCTGATGGCGCAGCGGCAGGGCAAGACCTCCTTCTACATGCAGCATCTCGGCGAAGAGGCCGTTAGCTGCGCCTTTCGCAAGGCGCTCGAGAAGGGAGACATGAATTTCCCGACCTATCGCCAGGCCGGCCTGCTGATTGCCGACGACTATCCGATGGTCGAGATGATGAACCAGATCTACTCGAACGAGAGCGATCCGCTGCGCGGCCGGCAACTGCCGATCATGTATTCCTCCAAGGAGCACGGCTTCTTCACCATCTCGGGCAATCTCGCTACCCAATATGTGCAGGCTGTCGGCTGGGCGATGGCTTCGGCGATCAAGAACGACAGCCGCATTGCCGCGGCCTGGATCGGCGACGGATCGACGGCGGAATCGGATTTCCACTCGGCGCTCGTTTTCGCCTCGACCTACAAGGCGCCTGTTATTCTCAACATTGTCAACAATCAGTGGGCGATCTCCACCTTCCAGGGCATTGCCCGCGGCGGCTCCGGCACCTTCGCGGCGCGGGGCCTCGGCTTCGGCATTCCGGCGCTGCGTGTCGACGGAAACGACTATCTCGCCGTCCATGCCGTCGCCTACTGGGCGGCCGAGCGCGCGCGGCGCAATCTCGGCCCGACGCTGATCGAATATGTGACCTATCGCGTCGGTGCGCATTCGACCTCCGACGATCCGAGCGCCTATCGGCCCAAGACGGAATCGGAGGCCTGGCCGCTCGGCGATCCCGTGCTGCGGCTGAAGAAACATCTGATCGTCAAGGGCGCTTGGTCGGAGGAGCGGCATGTGCAGGCCGAAGCCGAAATCATGGACGAGGTGATCGAGGCGCAGCGCCAGGCAGAGGCGCATGGCACGCTGCATGCCGGCGGCAGGCCCTCGGTGCGCGACATTTTCGAGGGCGTATATGCCGAGATGCCGCCGCATATCCGCCGCCAGCGACAGAAGGCGGGGTACTGACATGGCCAGAATGACGATGATCGAGGCCGTGCGCAGCGCCATGGACGTCTCGATGGCACGTGACGACAATGTCGTCGTTTTCGGCGAGGATGTCGGTTATTTCGGCGGCGTCTTTCGCAGCACACAGGGCCTGCAGGCAAAATACGGCAGAACGCGCTGCTTCGATACGCCGATCAGCGAATCCGGCATCGTCGGCACGGCGATCGGCATGGCGGCCTATGGGCTGAAGCCCTGTGTCGAAATCCAGTTCGCCGATTACATGTATCCCGCCTATGACCAGCTGACGCAGGAGGCGGCGCGTATCCGCTACCGTTCCAACGGCGATTTCACCTGCCCGATCGTCGTGCGTATGCCGACCGGCGGCGGTATCTTCGGCGGCCAGACACACAGCCAGAGCCCGGAGGCGCTTTTTACCCATGTCTGCGGGCTGAAAGTGATCGTGCCGTCCAATCCCTATGACGCCAAAGGCTTGCTGATCGCGGCGATCGAGGATCCAGACCCCGTGATGTTCCTGGAGCCCAAGCGCCTCTATAACGGCCCCTTCGACGGCCATCACGAGCGGCCGGTGACGCCCTGGTCGAAACACGACCTCGGAGAGGTGCCCGATGGCCATTACACCATCCCGATCGGCAAGGCCGAAGTGCGGCGTGCCGGATCGGCGGTGACGGTGGTTGCCTACGGCACCATGGTGCATGTGGCGCTTGCTGCGGCCGAGGATGACGGCATCGATGCCGAGGTGATCGATCTCAGAAGCCTGCTGCCGCTCGATCTCGATACGATCGTCAAATCGGTCTCGAAGACGGGACGTTGCGTCGTCGTGCATGAGGCAACTCTGACGTCCGGCTTCGGCGCCGAAGTCGCGGCGCTGGTACAGGAAAATTGCTTCTATCATCTCGAAGCGCCGGTCGTGCGCGTTGCCGGCTGGGATACGCCCTATCCGCATGCGCAGGAGTGGGACTATTTCCCCGGTCCCGGCCGTGTTGGGCGGGCGCTTGCCGAAGTCATGGAGGCCTGAGCCATGGGCGAATTCATCATCAAGATGCCCGATGTCGGGGAAGGGGTCGCCGAGGCCGAGATCGTAGAATGGCATGTGAAGACGGGAGATTCCGTCCGCGAGGACATGGTGATCGCCGCCGTCATGACCGACAAGGCCACTGTGGAAATTCAGTCTCCCGTCAATGGTACCGTCATCTGGCTTGCCGGCGAGGTCGGAGACCGTATCGCGGTCAAGGCCCCGCTGGTGCGGATCGAGACGGCGGGAGATGTCGGAGAGGCGCAGCCCGTAGGGATTTCGCAGACGCCGATTGCCGAAACGCCCAAGGCCGAGATTGCAAAACCTGCTGCGGCAGCGCCTGCGGCGCCAGTGCCGGCGGCAACACCAGCGGAAAAGCCGCTTGCCGCTCCCTCCGTGCGGCTCTTCGCCAGGGAGAGCGGTGTCGATCTCAGGCAGGTGCAGGCGACCGGACCGGCCGGGCGCATCCTGCGCGAGGATATTGAGCAATTCCTGACCCATGGGACCGCGCCTGCAACGGCAAAGAACGGCTTTGCCAGGAGGACGGCGACCGAGGAGATCAAGCTGACCGGCCTGCGCCGCCGCATCGCCGAGAAGATGGTGCTTTCCGCCTCGCGCATCCCCCACATCACCTATGTGGAAGAAGTGGATATGTCCGCGCTCGAGGAGTTGCGCGCCACGATGAACGGCGATCACAGGTCGGGCCATCCGAAGCTGACGGTTCTGCCCTTCCTGATGCGGGCGCTGGTCAAGGCCATTTCCGAGCAGCCCGACGTCAACGCCACTTTCGACGACGATGCCGGCATCATCACGCGCTACAGTGCCGTGCATATCGGCATCGCCACGCAGACGCCGGCCGGCCTGACCGTTCCGGTGGTGCGGCATGCCGAAGCCCGCGGCATCTGGGATTGCGCCGCCGAGATGAACCGGCTGGCGGAAGCGGCGCGATCGGGTACTGCGACACGCGATGAGCTTTCCGGCTCCACCATCACCATCAGTTCGCTCGGTGCGCTTGGCGGCATCGTCTCGACACCCATCATCAATCATCCCGAAGTGGCGATCGTCGGCGTCAACAAGATCGCCACGCGACCGGTCTGGGACGGCGCGCAGTTCGTGCCGCGCAAGATGATGAACCTCTCCTCCAGCTTCGATCATCGCATCATCGACGGCTGGGATGCGGCAAACTTCGTGCAGCGCATCCGAACGCTGCTCGAAACGCCGGCGCTCATTTTTATCGAAGGCTGAGATCCATGAAAGAGATCGTCTGCAAGCTCCTCGTCATCGGCGCCGGTCCGGGCGGTTATGTCTGCGCCATCCGCGCCGGACAACTCGGCATCGATACCGTCATCGTCGAGGCTGGCAAGCCGGGCGGCACCTGCCTGACGGTCGGCTGCATTCCCTCCAAGGCGCTGATCCATGCGGCGGAGGAATTCGACGCGACGCAAAAGATGCTTGCCGGGAAAAACCCGATGGGCATCCGAGTCGAAGGCGCCTCGATCGACCTCATGAGGACGATTGCCTGGAAGGACGGGATCGTCGGCCGCTTGACCAGCGGTGTTTCGGGGCTGCTGCAGAAGGCGCGCGTCAAGATCGTCCACGGCCACGCCCACTTCCGCGACGGCAAGACGGTGGAGGTGGAGACGGAAATTGGCCAGCAGATCATCCGCGCGGAGACGGTGGTGATCGCCACCGGTTCGGATCCGGTGGAGCTTGCGAACCTGCCTTTCGGCGGCCGCGTCATTTCCTCGACAGAGGCGCTGTCGCTGATGGATCTGCCAAAAAAGCTCGTTGTGGTCGGTGGCGGTTATATCGGGCTGGAGCTCGGGACCGCCTTTGCCAAGATGGGGTCTGATGTGACGGTCGTCGAGGCGACGCCGCAGGTGCTGCCGCAATATGATGCCGAACTGGTGCGGCCCGTCATGCGCAAGCTGACCGAAGGCGGTATCCGGGTGTTGACGGGTGCGAAGGCAATCGGCCTTGCCGACAATGGCGAGGCATTGATCGTCGAAACGCCGGATGGCCGGCGTGAGACCCTGCCGGCGGACCGCATCCTCGTCACCGTCGGCCGCCGCCCAAGAACCGCAGGATCCGGTCTCGAAGAGCTCGATCTCGATCGTGCCGGTCCCTATCTCCGGATCGACGACCGTTGCCGCACCTCGATGCGCGGCATCTATGCGATCGGAGACGTAACCGGCGAGCCGATGCTTGCCCATCGGGCCATGGCGCAAGGGGAGATGGTGGCGGAAATCATCGCCGGAAAGAAGCGCGCCTGGGACAAAAGATGCATTCCCGCCATCTGCTTTACCGACCCGGAGATCGTCAGCGCCGGCCTGTCGCCGGCCGACGCGAAGGCGCAAGGCTATGAAATTCGCACCGGCCAGTTTCCGTTCAGCGCCAACGGACGGGCAATGACGATGCTGTCCGAAGAGGGCTTCGTGCGCGTCGTGGCCCGCGCCGACACCAACCTCGTGCTCGGCCTGCAGGCGGTGGGAGCCGGGGTCTCCGAACTCTCGGCGGCTTTTGCGCTCGCCATCGAGATGGGCGCGCGCCTGGAAGACATCGCCGGCACCATCCACGCGCATCCGACCCGCAGCGAAGCGGTCATGGAGGCGGCGCTGAAAGCTTTGGGAAGCGCTCTGCATATCTGAGTTCAAGCGCTTTCGGCGTCCTGGGCCAGTTTTGAGTTCGCTCCAGCGGTTTTTTTAAGATGCTCCCCGATTTTTGGGCCAGCGGGAGCTGGAATTTTCGGGGTTATGGCTCAGCTCGGCGAGGGTGCCAATGAGTCGTTCATTAGCGAGATCGGCACCTTGTTGCCGATCGCGCCATGTGGCCGAACCTCATTGTAGTCTCTACGCCAATCCTCCATCCTTCGTGGGCATCCGCAAGGGTCAGGAACCAGTGCTGGTTCAGGCATTCGGCTCCTGCTGCTCGGCGATCGCCCCTTCGGCCGCGGCTGCAAACAATGGCAGTAGTTCGTCGCGCATTGACGTCGATATCGCAAATTCGTCAATGCGTTCTCAGCCCCTGAATGGATCAGCCTCAAATGCAAGTCCAGGTCAAGCGCTGTGACACTGAACACCTCTGGCGCCTTGCAGCGGTTCAGGGCATCTTATGATGGCTGAAAATTATGTTTATGGCAGTTGGAGGAATGCCGATGCGCTGCTTTACCGTGCTTGGACCCTCGCAGACCGGAAAATCAACCGTCGTGGAAAAGCTCGGCTCCCTGGAGGGAGCGCCGAGAAAATCCAGGTCCCCTTATGGATTGAACCTCACAGAATTCACCTTTGGAAACGAGGCGTGGTGTGCGCTGGATGCGCCAGGACCCAACGAAGCGTTGGTGCATGCACAGCACGCGCTTCTTGCCAGCGACGCCTGCATCCTGTGCGTTTCATCGGCACCCGAGGAGGCTGTGCTCGCCGCGCCCTATCTGCGGATAGTCGAAGCCTCGGGGACGCCGTGCATCCTCTTCGTCAACCGAATGGACGAACCGAGAGGGCGGCTGAGGGACGTGATCGCCGCGCTTCAAGACTACGCCAACCACACGCTTTTGCTTCGCCAGATCCCGATCCGCGAGGGAGACCGGATCATAGGCAGTTGCGATCTGATTTCGGAACGGGCGTGGCGCTACCGGGAAGGCCAGACTTCGGCGCTGATCGCAATCCCCGAAAGCGCCGCCGAGCGCGAGCACGAAGCGCGCAGCGAGCTCCTGGAACACCTGTCCGAATTCGATGACTGGCTTCTCGAGGAACTGGTCGAAGATCGCGAGCCGCCCAGCGACGCCCTCTATGCCATTTCATCGCGGGTTCTCAGGGAAAACAGGATTATTCCGGTCCTGATCGGTGCCGCAAGTCACGGCAACGGCATGATGAGGCTGATGAAGGCGCTGCGCCACGAGGCGCCGCCGGTAGGGGTTCTTCGACAGCGCCTGGCTCGCGATGTCGATGAAAACAAGCTGACCGCCGTGAGCTTCCATGCCTATCATCGTCAGAATATCGGGAAGACGGTGCTGGTGCGTGCGTTTGGTGAGGGACTGCGGCAAGGCGCATTACTGGGCGGCTCCAGCCTCGGCGCCGTGCAGGATCCCGCAAACGGACGGTCCAGCTCGGCGATCGTGCCTGCACCGGGGGATGTCTTCGCAACAGTCAAGTCCGACCACTTGCCCGTCCCGTCGCTGTTGACATCACACGCGCCGGTCGCCTCGCCCGAATGGACCGAGCCACCTACGCCGATGCTCGAAAGGATCCTGGTCCCGGGCAGCGAACGCGATGAAAACAAGCTCTCCGAAACGCTGGCAAAACTTTCCGAGACGGATCGCGGTCTTGTCGTTTTGCAGGAGGAAGGCACGGGCGCCCAGCTCATCCGCGCCCAGGGCCCGGTACATCTGCGCGATCTCTGCCGAACCCTGTCCGACGTCTTCCACATCGACGTAGCCGATCGAATGCCCAGCCCGATCTACCGCGAGACAATCGCGAAGCCGTCCGAGGTTCACTACCGGCATCGCAAACAGACCGGCGGTGCCGGGCAATTCGCGGATGTGAAGCTGAGCATTCGCCCCAACGAGCGCGGCCGGGGCTTCACCTTCAGCGAAACCGTCAAGGGTGGCGTCGTTCCGCGCAACTACATCCCTGCCGTCGAAGCAGGCGCGCGCGAAGCGATGGAGAAAGGACCGCTCGGCTTCCAGGTCATCGATGTCGGCGTAACGCTGTTCGATGGTCAGTACCATGCCGTCGACAGTTCGGAACACGCCTTCAGGACTGCGTCGAAAATGGGAGTGCGACAGGCGCTTTCCGAAGGGTCGGCCGTTTTAATGCAACCGGTCTTCCGCAGCGAAATTCACATTCCGTCGATCTATTCCGGCAGCCTCGTCCAGATCGTCTCCGCTCTCAAGGGTCAGGTTCTCGGCTTCGACCGGGATGAAACCGCTAAGGGATGGGACATCTTCCGCGCACTTATTCCGGGCGGCGCACTTGACGATCTGGCGCGGGCGCTGCGCTCGGCGACGCAGGGCATTGGTTACTTTTCCAAGACCTTCGATCACTTCGAGGAGCTATACGGCAAGGAAGCGGACGCCATCGTGAGGGCACACGAGGAACCAGGCGTCGCACACTGAAACGTTCGCGCCACTTCATGCTCGTTCGCAGAGCCGGGCTCACGGCCGCCCTTACGTGCCTGGAACGTTTGCAGTTGTAGTAGCACAGGCCCGCGGTTGGGGCTTGCTTCGGGGAGGAGCGAGGTCGATAGTGCCGAGATCACAACGGCAGTGGCCGACAGTTCGGACCGTCTATATCCAGTGACCACCGGCGTCTCTCGCGAAGATCGCCCGCAAGTACCCGGATATCCCCCGGTCCATTCCCCCTGAAGCGCTATGGCCTCCCACTGGAATCCTCGGCGACTTTCGAATCCATAGCGGAATGATACCCAGTGCGGAGAACGTCGCCGATCTGCTGGGAGCACGATGCTCGGGAAGTGTCATCAGCGGTCCGTCTGATCAATTATTAGCTTTTTCCCGCTTCCTTGCGTTTGAACGCGCCTCGCCGACGCATAACCCTATAACTCATGCCGACGGAGGAGACGCGATCGCCAATCCGTCGCCACGTGGATCATGCGCGCCGGTCGCCATGCCGTCCTCGTCGATAACGATCACACCTGCCTGCCCTGCGAGCGGGCTCTGCGCCTCGATCGGTGACAGCACGTGGCCTCGTGCGGCCAGTTCGGCAAGTACAGCTTCGCCGGCGTCGCTTTCCAGCTTCAGGGTGTCGCGGCTGTCGGAAAAGGTCTTGCCGAGAAGAAAGCGCGGACCGGCCAGCGCGGCTGCCGGTTCCTCGTCGAAGTCGATCAGCCGGGTCAGCAGCATTGCCAGCGTCTGCGGCTGGCCGTCGGCGCCCTGCGTGCCGTAGAGCAGGGCGGGCTTGCCGTTGCGCAGGCCGAGGCCGGGATTCAGAGTATAGAAAGGCCGTTTGCCGGGTGCGATGGCATTGACATGCTTGGGATCGGACGAAAAGGCGGCCCCGCGGTTCTGCCAGAGAATACCCGTATCGCCGACCACTACGCCGCTGCCCCAGTCGAAATAGGTGCTCTGCAAGACGCTGACGCTGCCGCCCTCTGCGTCGGTTGCGGCAAAGAACACGGTGTCGCCGCTGCGAAAGGGCGCCGGCCATTCGAGCGCTCGTGCTGGATCAATGGAGGCTGCCGCCTGCGCAAGATGCTGCGCGCTCAGCCATTCCTCCACCGGCTGCGGCACGAGATCGGGATCGGCAATGCCGCCGCGGTCGAGGAAGGCGCGTTTGACGGCTTCGACGCAGAGATGGAGATGATCGGCGCTGCCGGCCGTTTGGCTGGCAAGATCGAAATGGGCGAGAATGCCCATGATCGCCAGTGTCGACAGACCCTGTGTCGGCGGCGGTGGCGCAAGCAGCTCGAAGCCGCGATAGGAGAGGCTGATCGGCGCGACCTCGCGCGTTCGGGTCGCCTTGAGATCGTCGGCAGTCAGCGGAGAACCCGCCGTCTGCAGCCCTCCCGCAATGCTCGTTCCGAGCTCGCCGTCGTAGAAGGAGCGCGGTCCGTCACGGGCAATCAGCGAAAGCGACAGCGCCAAATTCTCTTGTCGAAACAGACTGCCTGTTTCCGGCGCCGCGCCATCCGGCATGAAGAGTGCGGTAAAACCCGGCCAGCCGGCCGCCTCCTCTTGCCGGAAGGCAAGCCAGAAGCTCTGCGAGCGCGTAATAGGAAAGCCCTCTTCCGCGTGGCGGATCGCATTGGCAAGCAAGACGGAAAAATCGATCTTTCCGCCCCAGTGTCGCGCGGAATAGTCATACGCGTGCCGCCACGCATCGACGGCGCAGGCCGAGGTCAGCGCCGAAAGCGGCCCGCGCAGCGGAATGTTGCCGCCGAAATCCGGCAATTTCCGCGCCGCCTGGCCGATGCCAAGAAAACATGTTTTCCGCCCGCTGCGATCAGCAACGATCCAGACGGAATCGCCCCCAAGACCGCAGAAATGCGGATAGACGACGGCAATGGTGCTGCCGATGGCGATCGCAGCTTCCAGCGCATTGCCGCCGGCTCGCAGGATCGCCGCGCCTGCCTCGCTCGCCAGCGCATGCGGGCTTGTTATCATGCCGCCGCGCCCGGCTGCCTGTCTCGTGGAATCCCGTTCTGGCGGTGTTGTCACGCTCAAATCTCGCTGGATCTATGGCCTGTAAAGCGCGCGATAGGTCCGATAACCCCGATCATAAACCGCTGCATTGTCGGCGTCGGGGACGATTCTGTCACCTTGGCCGACAAAGGCGGTCACACCGGACCAATCCTTGGTCAAGCCCGCACCGATCGCCGCGGCCCAGGCGACACCGAGGCAGGAGCCGGGATGGCCGGTGAGACCCTGCAGTGGCTGCTGCAGCACGTCGGAAACGATCTGCATCCAGATGCGGCTCTGCGAACCCCCGTCGGAAACGATGAAACGCGTCGTCGGATGGCCGATGTCGTTCAGCACGTCGATATGATGGCGCAGCGCATAGGCGTAGGCTTCCAGCATCGCCCGCCAGAGATGGCCGATATGATGCGACAGAGTCAGCCCGTCAATCAGGCCGCGCGCACCGGCATCATGGATCGGCGTCTTCTCGCCGAGGAAGTAAGGCAGGATCGTCAGCCCGTCCGCGCCGGGCGCGCATGCCGCCGCCAGCCGATCGAGATAGTGGTGCACGGATATTCCCTCCGCCTTTGCCGCGATCTGCTCGCGTCCGGCGAAGGTGCTGATGAACCAGTTGAGCCCCGAGCCGCCGGTCGACATGCAGCCGTTCGGCATGTAAAGCCCCGGAACCAGATGATAATCGAGAAACATGCGACGATCGGGCCGCACGACATCTGTTGCCGTCAGGATATCGACGGCACCCCCGAATTTCAGCAGCACGTCGCCCGCCTTGTTGATCCCTGCACCGAAGGCCGAGGCGATCATGTCGGCCGCCCCGCCGATAACAGGCGTTCCGGGTGCGAGCCCCGTCGCCTTGGCCGCCTCGTTGGTCAGATGGCCAAGCACCTCATGCGAAGCGGCCTTCCTCGGAATGGCGTCCCGGCGCACTCTGGCAAGCCCGATCAGTTCGTCGTCGAGCCTGTCGGTATTGATATCGACGAAGCCAGCTTCCAGCGCCCAGTTCTGCTCGATGGCCTTTTCGCCGGTCAGCTTCCAGTTTATGAAATCATAGGACCCCATGACCGTGGCAATGCGCTCGAAAACAGTAGGCTCATGCCGGGCGATCCAGCGCAGCTTCGCCGTCACCAGCTGCTGGTTGATGCCGTTTCCCGCCTTCGCGAGAAAATCCGCCTCATTCCACTCGGCCCTAAGTTCCTCGACCTCCTCACCACAACGCCCGTCGCTCTGCTGGATGCTCGGCCTCAGCACGTAGCCGGCGTCATCGAGCAACACGACGGTCGGCAGCATGCCGGTTACACCGACGGCCGAGATTTGCCCGGGCTCGATCCCGGTCGTTGCAATCAGTTCCCTGGTGATCTCACAGACATTCGCCCACCATTCCGCCGGGTCTTCCTCGGCCCAGCTATGCTGCGGCGAATGAAGCGTCGATGGTCGTGAAGTGAGGCCGAGCACGCGGTTCGGCAGCTCGATCAAGATGCCGATGGTGGAGGTGGTGCCGATATCGAGGCCGAGCGTGATGGACATGGCAATTCCTCTCGTTCAGCGCAGCGCCTCGACGATCTCCATGAAGCGCTTTACCCGGTCGCCGTCGACCGGGTTCCAGGTATTACCGTCCACCTTGAAATGCGTACCGATGATGACGCCGCTGGCAACGCTCAATATGTCGCGCACATTGTCCTTGTTGACGCCGGTATTGGCAAAGACGGGGACATCACTGACTGTCTCGCAAACGCGCCTGAGGTCCGATTGATCGACCGCCTGTCCGGTCAGCGGTCCCGACACCAGGATGGCATCGGCGAGCGAGGAGAACACGGCGCTTTTCGCCCTGAGTTCGATCGGTCGCTGGTCCAGCGAATGGGCAAATTCAGCGTTGATGTTGAAGAGCATCTTCATCTCGTCGCGGCCGAGGCTGTGTCGCAGCCGCGCCGCCTTGGCGCAATCCGGCTGCCAGATGCCCATGTCGGAGGCGAAGACGCCGGTGAAGATCTCGCGAACGAAGCTCGCGCCCGTCACTGCGCCGATCGCAACGCTTGCCGAGGGATCCCAGAGATAGTTGACGCCGAACGGCACGGTCAGTTGCGGTTTCACCCGCTCGATGATCGCGGTCATCGCCGCCAGCCCTTCCGGCGGCGCCTGGAAGACGTAGGGCCGGTCGTTCTCGTTGCCGAACATGATGGCGTCGACGCCGCCCGCCTGCAGCTTCTCGATGTCGGAAAGCACGTCGTCGACGAGCTTGTTCACGCCGGCGGCGGCGTCATAGGCGGGCGAGCCTGGCAGGGCTCCGATATGCGCCATCGCGATGACCGCCTTCTTCTTGACGCCAAAAAAGTCGAAGACCATGCGGGAACTCCCTGAAGCGAAATCGAGTGGAACAGTCATCCGCCGGGGGACGGATGCGGGAAAGGGCAAATCAAAGCATCGGCTGCTCCTCGGGCGCAATGCGCACATCGACCCCAGCGGCGGCGAGCGCATCGGCAAGATCGGCCGGCGGCATGGCATCGGTGATCAGCATGTCAAATTGCTGCAGCGGCGCGATATGCACCAGCGACATACGCTTGAACTTGGTGGAATCGCAAAGCACCACCTTCTGCGTGGCGCGGCGCAGATAGACCCGCTTCATGTCGGTGTCCTCGAAGGAATAGTCGTAAATTCCCTGCGCCGTAATCCCGGACACGCCGACGAAGGCGATGTCGAACCAGAGTTCCTCGAATTGCGAAACGGCCGATTGGCTGCTAATCGCCATTTCCTCGCCACGCATGCGCCCGCCAGGCAGGTAGATCTCGCCAAAGCCGGTGCCGAGTTGCATGGCGTTGCGTACGCCGTTGGTGAAGATCTTGGTACGCGGCTGGTTGAGCAGCAGGCCGGACAGCAGATAGGTCGTGGTGCCGACGTCGAGTGCCAGGGTGCGTGCTCCGGCGGCAACGCCTGCCGCCGCCATCGCGATGGTCCGCTTGGCGGCGGCATTGCGCGTCAGCCGGGATTCGAAAGTCGGCTCCTCGCGGTCGACAGCCTCGTTGGCGATCGGCTCGAAGGCCTTGCCGCTGCGCACCGCGCCGCCATGGGTGCGCACCAGCCTGCCATCCTTTTCGAGTTCGATCAGGTCGCGGCGGACGGTCATTTCGGAAACGGCAAGCTGGGAGGCGACATCGCTGACGGAGACCGCGCCTTTGCGGGCCAGTGTCTCCAGGATGCGCGCATGCCGCACCTGGGCCAGAACCTTCGGTTTTTCCGCTGCGGCGACCATCTGCTGTTCCGCGTCCATGATACGGTTTTCATCCTCCCGCCGTCGCAACTCGTGGCTACGATTGTCTGATTGTTGCTCCCTATGTATCGAATGACTCGAACAAATTCAAACATAAATTTTTCTTGTTGTGTATGATTTTGTTGTTATATGATCGGTGATGTTTCCAGTCGATGAGGGCGAACATGCAGTCTCCGAGCTTTCCAGAACTATCCGGCAAGCGTGCGATCGTAACCGGAGGGGCGACTGGGATAGGGCGCGCGATCGCGACCGCGCTCTCCCGCCAGTCAATCCAGGTGGCGATCTGCGACATCAACCTGGCGGCGGCCGAACAGACGGCGGCCGAGATCGGCAACGGCGCCACTGCCTATGCGATCGACGTTCGCAAGCGCACCTCCGTCGAGGCGACCTTTTCCGAGGTGGTCGAGAGGACAGGCGGTTACGAGATCCTCTGCGCCAATGCTGGTGTCTCCACGATGCAGCATGCGCTGGAACTGACCGACGAGGAGTGGGACTATAATTTCGATGTCAACATTCGCGGCATCTTCCTGACCAACCAGATTGCTGCTCGCCGTTTCACGAGCACCGGCACCGGCGTCATCGTCAACACCGCCTCGCTTGCCGCAAAGATCGGCGCACCGTTGCTGGCTCATTATTCCGCCAGCAAGTTTGCCGTGCTCGGCTGGACACAGGCGCTCGCCCGCGAGCTCGCAGCTTCAGGCGTTCGCGTCAACGCCGTCTGCCCCGGTTTCGTCAAGACCGGCATGCAGGAGCGCGAGATCGCCTGGGAGGCGAGCCTGCGCGGCGTCACGCCCGAACGCGTCGTTGCGGATTATATCGCCCAGACGCCGCTCGGCCGGCTGGAAACGCCTGAAGACGTGGCCGATGTCGTCGTTTTCCTCTGCTCGAATTCGGCCCGCTTCATGACCGGGCAGGGCGTCAACGTCACCGGCGGCGTCTACACGACCTGACCCGTCCAGGACCTGCAACAGGCCTCCCGTTCAGCAAGGAAAGAGCATGGCTGAAATCGTCTTCGACCAGATCAGCAAGAGCTACGGCGATGGCTATGCGGCGATCCGCAACCTGGACATGACCATCCGCGACGGCGAATTCCTGGTTCTCGTCGGCCCCTCCGGCTGCGGCAAGTCGACGGCGTTGCGTATGATCGCCGGCCTCGAGGAGATCACCGATGGCCGCCTGACGATCAACGGCGCTATCGTCAACGACCTTGCCCCGCGCGATCGCGATATTGCCATGGTCTTCCAGTCCTACGCGCTTTACCCACATCTGACGGTGGCCGAGAATATCGGCTTCGGCCTTCGCGTCCGCGGCCTCGACAAGGCCGACATCGCCCGCAAGGTGCAGGAGACGGCAAAGCTGCTGGAGCTCGAGGACTATCTCGCCCGCAAGCCCGCCCAACTCTCCGGCGGCCAGCGCCAGCGCGTCGCCATGGGCCGGGCGCTCGCCCGCAGCCCTCAGGCCTTCCTGATGGACGAGCCGCTTTCGAACCTCGATGCTCGCCTGCGCGGCCAGATGCGCGCCGAAATCGCCCGCATGCAGAAGATGTCGGGCATTACCACGGTCTATGTCACCCACGATCAGGTCGAAGCCATGACCATGGGCGATCGCGTCGCCGTCATGAAAAGCGGCGTCCTGCAGCAGCTCGGCACGCCGCGCAGCCTCTATGATCAGCCGGCCAATCTGTTCGTCGCGAGCTTCATGGGCTCGCCGGCGATGAATCTGTTGGCGGCCGATCTCTTCGCGACGGAGAACGGCCCCGAGGCCCGCTTCGGCCAGGCCTCCATCCTTTTCTCGGGCGAGGTGCTCGCCGAGCGGCCGCGCATCGCCTCCGCCGTCGGTCGCGCCGTCGTGCTCGGCATCCGACCGGAAGCATTCCAGCCGGTCGACGCAGGCGGTCTCACTGGAACCGTTGCCTTCGTCGAGGATCTCGGCGCCAACCTGCTCGTCCACGTCGATGTCGAAGCTGCCGACCGGTTGAAGTCGCTCTCGGCCGAAGAGGACGATGTGACGCTGTCCGCCCCGCGCCTGCGCGTCATCATTGACGCTACCCGCCGCGTCAAGATCGGCGAGCGCCTGTCGCTTGCCGCCGACCCCGCCCGCGTCCACGTCTTCGATGCCGCGACCGAAGCGGCGATCGGCGCTTGAGCGCATCGTCTCTTTAGTGAATGCCTTTTGTCAGGCCCTGCACGAAATAACGGTTGAGGAAGAGCACGATCAACACGATGGGGATCGTCGAAAAATGCGCCAGTGCGCCGAGCGTGCCCCAGGTGATGTCCTTCGTGCCATAGGCTGAAAGCAGCGCCACTGAGATCGGCTTGGAATCGAGCCGGGTGAGGAACATCGGATAAAGGAAGTCGTTCCAGGAAAACATAAGGCAGAACAGCGTGGAGGCGACGACCCCTGAGCGCACCGCCGGCAGCGCCACGCGCCAGAAGGAGCCGAACAGCGTACAGCCATCCGTTAGCGCCGCCTCCTCCAGTTCCTTCGGCAGGCTGCGGAAATAGGAAAACATCATCCAGGTGACGAAGGCCGAATTCAGCATCGCGTTGATGAGCACGACGGCGACCCAGCTGCCGAGCAGCCCGACATCGCGCATCATCAGATAGAAGGGGATCAGCGCCGCCACCGCCGGCACCATGCGGATCGCCATGAAGAAATAGGCAACGGCAATGGCATAGCGGCTGGTCGAGCGTGCCAGCGCATAGCCTGCCGGCACGCCGAGAAGCAGCGACAGGATCACCGAACCGCCGGCGATCAGCAGGCTTGACGATACGAGGCTCCAGACGTCGAACAGGCGGAAGACCGTCGCGAACTGCTCGAGGGTCGGTGTAAAAGTCAGTTTTGGTGGGATCGAGAAGATGTCGCGCGAGGGCTTGTAGGCGGTCGATGCCAGCCACAGGAAGGGCAGCAGGAAAAAGCCGAGCATGACAAGGATGAAGGCGCGCTCGCCGATGCGGCTCAAGGTGCGTGTGCTCATCGCCCGTTCGCCTTTCTGTCCGCCTTGCGGATCAACAGGATGAAGCCTGCCGCGATTACGGCGATGCAAATCAGTGTCAGGTTGGAGATCGCCGAGGCGCGGCCGATATTGAAGAATTCCAGACCCTGCTTCACCGCATGCAGCATCAGCGTGTTGGTCGCGTTGCCCGGCCCGCCGCCCGTCGTCACATAAACGCTGTCGAAGATGCGGAAAGCATCGATGGTGCGCAGCGTCAGCGCCAGCAGGATCGAAGGCAACATCAGCGGAATGACGATGATTCTCAGCCGCTGCAGCGCCGTTGCCCCATCCACTTCCGATGCCTCGAGAATATCACCCGGCAGCGCTTTCAGGCCGGCAAGCAGGATTAGCGCCACCAGCGGCGTCCATTCCCATATGTCCACGAAAATAAGGGTCGCCAGAGCCGAACTCGGATTGGCAAAAAGCCCACGCGGATCGGAAAGCCCGAACTCGGCGAGGTAATAGCCGATGATCCCGTAATCGGCGAGCAGCAGCGCCCGGAAGATCAGTCCGACCACCAGCGGTGTGATCGTCACCGGTATCAGGATCAGCGCCAGGCAGATCCGGTTAAAGCGGTCATCGCGCCAGAGCGCCAGCGCAATGGCAAAGCCGAGCAGCAGTTCGACAGTCACAGCACCGACCGTGAAGATGACGGTATTGACGAAGGCCCCGCGCGTCACCGGGTCGGAGAGAAGGTCGATATAGTTGCCGAGGCCGACGAAATGCGTCCGTGCAGGCTTCAGCAAATTATATTCGTAAAGGCTGAACCAGATGCCCTGCGCCAGCGGCCAGACGCCGATGACGAGCACGTAGATGACGGCCGGCAGTGTCATCAGGATGAAGAACAGCCGCCTGCGCTCCAGATAGGAAACGCTCAAGGCCGGGGAGGGCTTCAGCGCGGAAGTGAGGGATAGGGTCACGTCATGTCCATCGGGTTCCTGGTTCGATGCGCGTCCCGGGGATCGAGCCGGGGGCACCCGATCATGAAGCCCGAGGCGCATCGGATCAATGGTCTCGAAAGGCAGGGCCGCGACATAGGCCGCGGCCCCGGGGAGAACCGTTCTTAGAAGAGTTTTGCAGCGGCTTCCTGAGCGGCATCGAGCGCCTTCTTAGGATCGGCATTGCCGACCAGCACGTCGTTGACGGCGGTGCCGAGCAGGTCCTGAATCTCTGGATATTGCGGGATGCGCGGACGATATTCGCCGTCACCATGCTCGAAGGTTTCGGCGATGACAGGCAGGAAGGGGAACTTCTTGAGCAGATCGGGATCGGTCATCTCGCTCTTGCGCAGGAAGCTGCCGGCGCCCATCATGTTGAATTCCTTGTGCACCGGCGGACTGACCAGCCACTTGATGAAGGCCCAGGCGGCTTCCTTCTGCGTGTCCTTGATGCCGGCGTTGATCGCCATGCCCCAGCCTCCGATCCCATAGACCTTCGGCAGACCGGCGCCGCGGGGCGCCGTCGTGATCGCCACCTTGTCGACGATCTTGGAAATCGAAGGATCATAATAGCCGGGCGCACCGACCGACCATGTCTGCATGGTCGCGGCAATGCCCTGGCGGAAGCTTTCCTCGCGTCCGCCCCAATCATAATTAACGGCGCCGGGAGGTGCCGCTTTCATGAAGAGGTCCTTATAGACGATCAGGCTCTTGATATTGGCTTCGGAATTCAGCGCCGGCTTGCCGTCGGAGCCGAGGATCGAACCGCCCATCTCGGTATTGTACTGCATCCAATCCTGTGCGACCGCCGGGCCCTTCTGGCCGTTGGCGACGAAGCCGTAGATCTTCTTGCTGGGGTCGGTCAGTTTGTAGGCGGCCTCGACCATTTCCTCCATCGTCGTCGGCGCCTTCAGGCCGGCGGCGTCGAAGAGATCCTTGCGATAGGCAAGAACGTTGGCATAACCGGCAAAGGGAAAGGCGACCTGCTTGTCTCCCCAGTGGCCAAGCGCATTGAGAAGCGTCGGATAGATGTCGTCGAGCTTCAGTTCGGCGGCGTCGCGCTTCATCCACTCGGTGAGATCGACGGTGTATTTGTTTTCGGCATATTGGCCCGCCCAGACGATATCCATCGTCACCAGGTCGTAGCCGCCGGTGCCGCCGACGAAATCGGTCGTGGTCTTGGTCAGCAGCGAGCCGTAATCGAGAATGTCGACCTTGACGTTGGCGCCCGTCTCCTCGGTGAACTTAGGGGCGATGGCAGCCAGAACAGCGGCGAACTGGTCATTCTGCGAGGCAAGCGTGAGCGTGATGCCCTCATATTTCTTGTCGGCGCCGATGGCGGAGCCCACAAATGCGACCGAGACGAGGCCCGCGATCGCCAATTTCCGTGTGAGACTGTTGAGCGATTTCATGTTTGCTCCCCTTTTTGATTGGCTTGAGGCACTATACATCAAACAAAATCGCACTCAAGCGCACTTGACAAAAAAGCACAAACATTAAAAATCACAAATTAGAACATATTCGCGCATAAATGTCCATATTTTGTGCGCGTTGCATAAAAAATAGCAGGAAGTTGATCATTCCCTGCGCGTCTATACTGTCCTGTCCAACGCGGCGAGCTGCACATTCATGAAGACCACACCGGATGAGCGCCTGAGAGAGTTGGAACGCCGCGCCCATGATGAAATGGCGCGCATTGAGGCGCTCTGTGCCGGCTGGCCGACGCTGGGCGATGAAGACCGCGACGACCTGCATTCCGTTGTGATCTGCGGTGCCGGCCTCTCCGGCCTGTCGATCGCCTTCGCCCTGAAGCGGCGCGGCATCAGGTCCGTTCATGTGATCGATCAGAGCGAGGAGGGCCGCGAAGGCCCCTGGATCACCTGCGCCCGCATGCAGACCCTGCGTTCGCCGAAATATCTCTCAGGTCCGGATCTCGGCATCCCGAGCTTGATGCTGCGTTCCTGGTACGAGGCCCTGAATGGCGCCGACGCCTGGGAAGCGCTCGACAAGATCGGCCGCGAGGACTGGATGGCCTATCTCATCTGGTTTCGAAGGACCGTCGGCATCGACGTCGAAAACGACACGACGCTTTCCTCGATCAATCAGGCGGAAGGCGGACTTGCTCTCACGCTGTCAAAGGGTGACGGTACCAGCCGCACAGTCACCTGCCGCCAGCTGGTGATGGCGACCGGCATCGACGGCTGCGGCGGCCCGCGCATACCTACAATGGTCAGGGCGCTGCCGAAATCCACCTGGACGCACAGCAATGAGCCGATACCGATCGATTTTCTCAAGGGCAGGGATGTCGCGATCCTTGGCGGCGGCACGTCGAGCTTCGACTGGGCGGTGGCGGCGCTCGAAACCGGCGCCCGAGAGGTGACGATGTTTGCGCGAAGCACCGATATGCCGCGCACCGAGGTTCTCGCCTGGACAAATTTCCCCGGCTTTCTCGGCCATTTCGCCGACCTGCCGGATCTGGAGCGCTGGCGGTTCGCCTACCTCTACTTCAATTTCAAGGTGCCGCCGACCCAGGAGCAATATGACCGGGCCCGCCGCCACCCCGGTTTCACCATGCAGCTCGGCTGTGGCGTCCGCGAACTCTCGATGGACGGCGGCAGGATCAGGCTGGCGACCGCAAATGGTAGCCACTATGCCGATCATCTCCTGCTCGGCACCGGTTACGAGATCAATTTCGCGCTCAGGCCCGAGCTTGCCGGCCTCGTCGACGCCGCAGCGTTTTGGAAGGACCGTTTCGAGCCGCCGCAGGGGGAGGAGAACGCCATGCTTGCCGACTATCCCTATCTAGGGCCCGGTTTCGAACTCACGCCCAGGTATGCCGAAGCCGGCTGGGTCTCGCGCATCCATATGTTCAATGCCGGCGCGCTAGCGAGCCTTGGCCCGATCAGCAATGGCGTCACCGGTCTCAAATACGGCGTGCCGCGCATCGTCAGCGCCTTGGTGAAAGCGCTGTTCATCGACGACTCCAACCGGTATCTTGAGGCATTGGCCGCCTATGACGAACCGCATTTCGATCCTGGCATAGACGAGGACGTCACGACATCAAGGGAGGTTTTGGCATGAGACAGGCTGCCGCCGTTCAATTTTCGGGATTGGAGGCCGTCCTTTTGCGGGCCCGCGAGGACAGCGTCGAATTTCCCTATCTGTTGGCCAACCACGTTCCGATGGTGCTGATCGCGCTCGATCGCCTCGGCGCCTCGCCCGAGCGGCTGGAACAATGGTACGAGCAGTATCGCGAGAGCCATGCACTTCCGCTGATGCCGCCGCCGATTGCCCTGATTATCAGGGCGCAATGGGCCGAGGCGCTCGGCGATCGTACGCGCGAGGCGGATTACCGCGCCTTCTTCATCGCCGAAACCCGCCGGCTCGGCATCGATGCCGTCATCCGCACCTATTTGCCCGCCATGGTAAACGGCCTTGCCGGCAGCGCCACACATCCGCTGATGCGCCTTGCCTATGGTGTGCTCAAGAGGGACGACCAGGAGGTTGGCACTGCGCTCGGCTATTGGGCGGCCTGCTATCTGCCGCTGCCATCCGCGACCGGTGCCGTGCCCGATACAGATGATCCGGGGAGCGTGCTTGCCGATGTCGGCAATATTGAAGGCATCCGCGATTATGAGCCAGAAACCGATCTGCTCTGGCATAATATCCGCGCCGTCGCCGCACTTCCGGGCTTCCGTCCCGTTATCGACCGCCTTGCCTTCAATGCCGATACACCGCGCCGTATGGCCGCGACCTCGCTTGCCCTCTTTGCCGGAACCATGGATTTCTCCGCACTCCATTCCGTCACCGGTATGCACTGGCTGCGCCTCGTCTCTCCGCACCTCGAAAATGCCGAGCCTTTCTACCGCGCCTTCTGGCAGGTGATCGCCTCGCTGGTGCCGAAGATCGGTTTTCCAGCACTCCCCACCGCCGGGGCGCTGGAAGAAATGCGCAGACGACAGGCGCCTGCCTGGGCGGAAATCAAACGCGCCGCGGTATCCTCGGACGACGAACACGATGTCAGCCTGGTCTTTTCTGCCCTGCAGGAGGAAGAGGTGTGGAAGGATCCGCTCTATCGCGTCGTCGCGGCGCGTCGGGTCGGGCTGATTGCATAGCGGATGACGGAAGAGTTAATGACGCCGAGCCTCGTAGTCGAAAACGCCAGGACAGAAGCCGGCGAGATCGTCTCGCTTATTCTGAACAATGACCGGATCGCCGCGATCGGCCCGAATGCGGCCGCCGGCATCGACCCCGCAGTGCCGCGTTTCGATGCTGCCGGCGGCCTGCTCTGCCTTCCCTTCGTCGATGGCCATATTCATCTCGACAAGACGTTGATCGGCCTGCCCTTCATCCCGCATATCCCGGGCGATACGGTCGCCAAGCGCATCGAGGCGGAAAAATCCCTGCGGCGCACCGTGGCGCTGCCGGTCGAAGCCCGCGGCGGCGCCCTGCTGGAGAAGCTCGCAGCCTACGGCACACTTTCCGTTCGCAGCCACGTCGACATCGATACCGAAGTCGGCCTGAAAGGCCTCGAGGCCGTGCTCTCGCTGAAGCAGAGCCATGGTCATCTCGTCGATATCCAGACCGTTGCCTTCCCGCAATCCGGCGTGCTGCGCAATCCCGGCACGGCCGGGCTGCTCGATGCTGCCATCGCCGCCGGCGCCGATCTCGTCGGCGGCCTCGATCCCGCCGGCATCGACAACAATGTGACCGGCCATCTCGATGCGATCTTTTCCGTCGCCGGCAAATACGGCGTCGGGCTCGATATCCATCTGCATGATGGCGGTGCACTCGGCGCCTTCGAACTTCGCCAGATCGCCGATCGCACGGCAGCACTCGGCCTCGAAGGCAAGGTGGTCGTCAGTCACGCTTTCTGCCTCGGCGAGTTGGACGATGCCGAATTCGGCCGCACTGCCGCCGCACTCGCCAGATCGGGCGTGGCGATCATGACCAGCGCGCCAGGAGCCGTGCCGATGCCACCGGTCAAGCGGCTTGCCGCCGCCGGCGTCCGGCTCTTCTGCGCCAACGACAATATCCGCGACGCCTGGTCGCCGTTCGGCAATGGCGACATGCTGGAGCGTGTCGGCATCCTCTGCGATCGCCAGGATTTCCGTTCGGATGAGGATCTGGCAGCAGCCTTCCGCCTGGCGACGCTGGCGCCGGCCGAAATCCTCGGCCATCCCGTCGAGGCGCTTCAGGCCGGTTCGCGTGCCGATTTTGTCATCCTGCCTGCCGCGTCGCTGGCAGAGGCCGTCGCTACCCGTCCTCTCGATCGTACCGTCTTTCGCGGCGGCGCCATCATCGCCCGCGGGGGCCGGCTCGTCGTCTGATTTTTACATCAATGTATGGCGCATGGGAGCACCGCAGATGAAGGGCCGACTTTGGATCCAATCGCCGCTCGCCATCATGGCTGAGGGCGCCGAGGGCGGCATCGTCATCGAGAATGGTCGCATCGTCGAGCTGGTTGCGGCCGGACGGCAGCCTGCGACCCCCGTCGATGCACACTTCGACGCCGGCCGGCATGTCGTCATCCCCGGTCTCATCAACACCCATCACCATATGTTCCAGACGCTGACGCGTGCCCATCCGGCTGCGATCAACAAATCGCTCTGGCCATGGATCCGCGCGCTCTATCCGATCTGGGCAAAGCATATGACGCCCGAAGCCTTCCGTCTTGCCGTCCGTCTCGCGCTGACCGAGCTCCTCCTCTCCGGCTGCGCCACCACCTCCGACCACCACTATCTCTATGCCGCCGGCCTCGAAGACGCGATGGATGTCGAGGCCGAGGAGGCGGCTCGCCTCGGCATGCGCATCACGCTGACGCGAGGCAGTCTCAATATCAAGGACCAGCAAGGCGTGATTTCTCCCACCAATGTCGTGCAGGATGACGACGTGATCCTCGCCGACAGCGAGCGGGTGCTCCGGCGCTATCACGACCGATCCGAAGGGGCGATGACGCAGGTTGCGCTTGCGCCCTGCGCGCCATTCGACGTTACGCTGGAACTGATGCGCGAAACGGCGGCGCTGGCGGAACGCTACGATTGCCGTCTTCACACCCATCTGGTCGAGACCAGGGCGGAAGCAGAATTCTGCCGCAGCAAATTCGCCTGCACGCCGGTAGAATATCTCGACCGCTGCAACTGGCTGAGTGCCCGCACTTGGCTCGCCCACGGCATTCATTTCGACGATGCCGAGATCGTCGAACTCGGCCGGCACGGCGTCGGCATCTGCCATTGCCCGACCTCCAACATGGTGCTTGCATCAGGCATGTGCCGCACCTGCGAGCTGGAAGCCGCAGGAGTGCCAGTCGGCCTCGGCGTCGACGGCTCGGCTTCCAACGACAATTCCAACCTGATGGAAAGCGTGCGCCATGCCCTGATGCTGAACCGCCTGACCTATGGCGCCGAAGCCGTTACCCATCTCGACGCGCTGCGTTGGGGAACCGCTGGCTCGGCAAGGCTGCTCGGCCGCAACGACGTCGGGATCATCGCGCCGGGCCGTGAGGCGGATCTGGCCTTCTACAAGCTCGACGAATTGCGTTTCTCCGGTGCCGGCGATCCGCTGGCAGCCCTCGTGCTCTGCGGCGCCACTACGGCTGATCGCGTCATGATCGCAGGCAAATGGCGCGTCACCGACGGCATGCCGGAGGGTGTCGACATCGAGGCGCTGATTGCCGATCACAACCGCGTCGCCCGCAATTTTCTTCTGTCGGTCTGAGGAGGCCCCATGGCGATCGATTTCGTCATCCGCAATGCCCGTATGGCCGGCTTGACCGAGCCGACCGACATCGCATTCGAGGCAGGCCGCGTCGCGGCAATCGCACCTCGCTTCGTCTGCGACGCGCCGCACCATGATGCCGGAGGGAAATTCGCCTGCGCCGGCCTGATCGAGACCCATATCCACCTCGACAAGGCCGGCATCATCAGCCGCTGCAATCTCTGCACCGGGACACTCGCGGAGGCCGTCAGCGAGACCTCGAGGGCCAAGGCGGCCTTCACCGAGGAAGATGTCTATGCCCGCGCTGCCGCGGTCATCGAAAAGGCGATCGTCAACGGCACGACCCGCCTGCGCACCTTCGTCGAGATCGACCCGCGCGCCGGCTTCCGCTCCTTTGAGGCGATCCGAAAATTGAAGGCCGACCATACCAGCCTCATCGACATCGAAATCTGCGCATTCGCGCAGGAAGGTCTGACGAATGAGCCCGGCACTGAGGAGATGCTCGAACAGGCGATGAAAATGGGTGCCGATCTGGTGGGCGGCTGCCCCTACACCGATCCGAAGCCCGTCGAACACATCCGCCGCATCTTCGACCTCGCCATGCGCCACGACGTCGCTGTGGATTTCCACCTCGATTTCGACCTCGACCCCGCAGGCTCCAATCTCCCTGTCGTCATCGCCGAGACCGTCGCGCGCCGGTACCAAGGGCGCGTCTCGGTCGGCCATGTCACCAAGCTCTCTGCTCTGCCGCCGGAAGAGCTTGAGCCGATCGGCCGCCGTCTTGCCGAGGCCGGCATCGCATTGACGGTCCTGCCGGCTACCGATCTCTTCCTGACCGGCCGTGATTGGACCCATCTCGTCCCGCGCGGCGTGACACCCGCTCACCGGTTGGCAGGGCTCGGCGTCGTCACGACCATCTCCACCAACAATGTCCTGAATCCGTTCACGCCCTTCGGCGACGTCAACCTGATGCGCATGGCCAATCTCTACGCCAACGTCGCCCAGATCGGCACCGCCGATGGCTTCGACGGCGTCTTCGCCATGATCACGACGCAGGCTGCCACCCTCCTGGGAAAAAAGGATTACGGCATTGCGATCGGCAGCGCGGCAGATATCGTCCTCTTCGACGCCCGCTCGGCTGCCGATGCCGTCGCGACAATCGCGCCGGCGAGCGCCGGGTGGAAAAATGGTCGCCGGAGCTTCCTTCGCCCGCGGCCACGGCTTTTCCTGGACCCAGGCTAGGCACCAACCTTAGAAGCTTCGAAACCCACTAATGAACAGCACCCACAGCAATTTCTCTTCCCCTATCCTCCCAACCATCAGAAGACTTTCTCATGACCAATCCTATCAGCGTCTATTCGATGCGCGGAACGTGTTTTTTTGATCTGGCTCCTGCTGCGGGCGGCGAGCCCTATCGCATATTCCTTTCCATTCCGGCGGAGAAACCGCCGGCGGGTGGATGGCCGCTTCTCGTCATGACCGACGGTAACGCCACTTTCCCCTTCGCGGTCGCCAGCTTGGTCACGCAGGCACCTTACCCCACCGGAACGAATGTCGCTTGGGGGGTGATCGCCGCGATCGGCTACCCCTCCGACGAGCCCTATGATCCGCTCCGCCGGTCTTGGGACCTGGGGCCTCCGCCGGTCAAATCCTATCCGCCGTTCGTTGAGGGCGGTCCGCCGGTTGTCATCGGAGGGACCGGCAAACTGCTGGATTTCATCGAGAACGAGCTTATCCCGCGGATTGCGGAGATGGTGATCTTGGATCCGATGCGCCGATCGCTTTTCGGACATTCCTTCGGCGGCCTCTTTACTCTCTATGCCCTGTTCGAGCGCCCCGGTCTGTTTGCCAATTGGATTGCGGCCAGCCCAACCATCTATTGGGAGAACAGCGAAATCCTCAAGAACGAGGCGCAACGGCAAGACGCGCCGGGGAATGCACCTTTCCTGCATTTGTCCGCCGGAGAATACGAAGGCGATGAGCTGGCACCCTTCCAGTACCGGAACGAGGATGCCACTGCACGTCTGGAGAAGAGGAAGATGGAGCGGACCGTCCTCCTGGCGCGGGAAATGGCGGAGCGATTAAACGGCACTGCCGACGGATTGCACTCCGAATTCGAGCTTTATGCCGGTGAGACCCACATGTCCGTTCTTGCGGCGGCCGTGAATCGCGCGGTTAGCATCGCGTTCGCCGTCCAGGGTTTGGCCGACGGGTGACACTTTCCGCAAGCCCACATCGGGCGTTCAGGATTGCATCGTCTTTCGTATTGCCGGCGTCATGGGCGAACCCTCAGCTGACACCGCGCTTGCGCATCATCAGCATCAAGAACGGCGCTCCGATGAGTGCGGAGACAAGGCCGGCCGGGATCTGGTAGGGCGATACGATCGTGCGGCCGACGAAATCAGCCGCGACCATAAGTCCCCCTCCGATCAGCGCGGCACCAACCATTTGCGGCAGCGCGCGTGCCAATCCCGCCTCCCGCGCAAGGTGAGGTCCCATGAGGCCGATGAATGACAATGGGCCAACCGTGAGCGTCGCGGCAGCCGTCAACAATCCTGCGAGGCCAAAAAGCGCAAATCGCGATTTCGCCAATGGTATGCCGACCGCCGCCGAAGGAGAAGGCCCAAGCGGAAGTATGTCGAGCCAGCGGCGGACGGCGAGCGAGACGGCGATTAGCACGACAGCGAGCGCCACCTCCGTTGCGGCGGTCGATCCCTCGATAAGATAGGTGGACCCGCTCATCCACCGCATCAGCAAAACTGCTCTCGGATCTCCCGTCGAGTTCAACACCCCGACGACGGCATCGACCATCGCGCTTAAGGCAATGCCCGCCAGCAGGACTCGTTCAGGCGCGAACGTCGATCGACGGGAGCTGACGAAGATGACAAAAAGAACGCTGATCGCACCGGCCACGGCAAATGCAAATTGCCCGGAAAATCCTGGAGCGACGGCAAACAGGGCAATTGCAACACCGAAGGTTGCACCGGCACTGATTCCCAGAACTTCGGGACTTGCCATTTCGTTTCCGGTCAGCCGCTGAAGGATCGAGCCCGCGACCGCAAGCATGGCGCCCGATGTCAGGGCGGCGAGGATCTTAGGTATCCTGATCGCAAGAACATCGACCGAAAATTCGCCTGATGTAAAAGCCCAGCCGCCATTGACGTCGCGTCCGAGAAAGGCGCTGACCATCAACAGGACGAGCAGGCCGGCGGCCGCGATGATGACCGGTGCGCTTCCATCCCATCGACGTGGCCGTCTGAACGCCGGCGATTGCTGTAGTCTATGACGGATCTTCAGCCGCGGCAGGAGCGCGAGAAGCAACGGCGAACCGAAGATGGCTGTCACCGCCCCCGTCGGCAAGAAATCGCCAAGTCCGCCGGCGACGAGTTGCAGGATGGAGTCGGCGAAGAGCAGCAGCCCGGCGCCGATCAGCGGAGACCAGAGGATGAGCTGCGCGGGACGCCGTGCTCCGGACAATCGCGCAATCGTCGGCGCGACCAGCCCAATGAAACCAATCACCCCAACGGCGCTCGTGACAAATGCAGCAAGCGCGACGGCAAGGGCGACGACAACGAAACGCAGCCGGACCAATCTGACGCCGAGTGCCGTGGAGCTGCTCTCGCCAAGATCGAGCAGCGAAAGCGGTCTCATCACGAAAGCGCAGCCGATGGCAACGACAGCCAACTTCCAAAGAAGCGACAGGGGAATGACCCAGCTTTGCTGCGCTAGCGAGCCGGCGCCCCAGATGAACAGGCTCGAGAGGTAGCGCTGGTTCAAATAGGTCAGGATGGCAGCGAGGCCGCCGCACCAAAGACTGAGAACCAGCCCCGACAGAACAAGCGAATAAGGCGAAAAACCGCGGCGCGCGCCTAGGCTGACGACGATCACAGCAGCGGTCGCACTGCCGATCAGAGCGACAAGATCGCGGCCGGCGCCAAGCAAGTCGGGGAGAAACAGCGATGTTACCACCAGCGCCAGGTTTGCTCCGGCCGACACGCCAAGGGTGGTAGGATCGGCGAGCGGATTTCGCAAAACTTGCTGAAACAGCGCCCCGGACAAGGCAAGAGCGGCTCCGGCAATCAGCGCCGTCGCAAGACGGGGAAGCGTCGAATAGGTGAACACCATTCGCGTGACATCGTAATCCGGTCGAGCCATCTCCGACAGCGCAGGAGCGGCAAGAAACCACGATGCCAGGCCTCCACCGCACATCAGGAGGAGGAAGACAATTGCTGGCCCGATATTGTCGCGGCGGGAAACCATCAAGCTTCCTTCTCCAGAAGATCTGTCAAAAGGCCTGCGAAACGCATGGCCTCGTTCACCATCCCGAACATCAGGGCTGGCGGCAGAATCGACAGATGGCCTGGGCGCGCAAACGAAAGCCTGTTCCACAGCGGGCTCTGAGCGAGTTTCGGAAGAACGTCCGGAGGAATCGGGTCAAAGGCGATCAGACGCGCATCCGGATCGGTGACCTTGGAGAGATCTTCAATCCCGATCGTTTCAAAGCCCCAGTAATTCGACTCTCTGGTCCAGGCGTTCCGGACACCGATGCGCTCGAGCACATTGTGGAACAGTCCCGGACTCGAGTAGATGCGGGCATGGCGGGCATCCATGAAATTCACCAGGGCGACTGGCGGAAGGTTCTTGCCCACCAGGCGACTGCGGCATTGCGCAAAGAAGACGTCGGCTCGCGCCAGGAACTGCTCTGCTTCATTCTCACGGCCAAGCTCAACGGCCAATTTACGCGTCGCCGCGATGGCCGCGGTAAGAATAGGTCCGATGCCCGGCGTAAAGATTTCCAGCCGAACGACTTTCGCCACCGACTGAAGCTTGGGCAACAGCTCATCCAGGTAGGGTGTGGTTAAGATAATGTCGGGCTTCAGCGTGACGAGAATCTCAAAATTGACCTCGAACGAACTGCCGATATCGACGACGGATTTTGGCATCGGCGGCTCGACAACCCATCTGTCCCAATCGGCGAGGTCCGAAATCCCGACCGGAGGCAATCCGAGGGATAAAAGAGTGGACGCAAGGCCGTAGTCGAGGCTGACGATCCTTGGGCCCATCGACTGTGCAAACAGCGGAGCTGGAATGAGCGAGGCCGCCGCGAACTGCAAAAAGGTGCGCCGCGAAACCCCCATTGATCGGCCGGCCTCAGCAAACATAGGCGAGCGGATAGGGCAGGTTGGGCGCGGAGATCACATCCATGTCGATCCCATAGATCTCTTGCAGCGTGTTCGGCGCGAGGATCGCGCTCGGCGTTCCGCTGGCAACCACGCGACCGCGTTTCAATGCATGGATCCGATCGCAGAAGCGAGCGGCCATGTTGATGTCGTGGAGAACGATAACGACACTCCTTCCACCTTCATGCGCCAAGCGTCGCACAAGTGAGAGCACCTCGACCTGATGAGCAACGTCGAGTGCCGCAGTCGGTTCGTCGAGCAACAGGCAGCGAGCATCCTGAGCGATCAGCATCGCAATCCAGGCACGTTGCCGCTCACCGCCCGATAGTGTTCCCATGATACGGTCGGCGAATGTCTCTATATGCGTGGCTCGAAGGGCTTCCTCGACGTTCTCTTCGTCGTTCTTGGTGAACCGGCCGAGCGCTCCGTGCCACGGATAACGACCGCATCCCACAAGCTCGCGGACCGTCATTTCCGATCCGGTGGTGACCTCCTGGGGCAGATATGCGACCGAACGCGCAAAGGCGCGTTCGCTATACATCCTCAGATCCTGGTTTCCGTAAGAGATCGATCCAGTGCTCGGCACAAGCTGGCGAGCCAGCATTTTGAGAAGGCTGGATTTGCCGGACCCGTTGTGGCCGACCAGCGCGACAACTTCTCCTGCCGGAAATTTGAGACTGACGCCGCAGAGAATTTCGTTCCGCTCTATCAAAAGACCTATATTTTCGGCGACAAAAGTTTCAGCCGTTCGAGGCGGATCTTGCATCGGGAGTATAGCCACGTGACATCCTTTAACCGGGTGATAGGTCGGTACTAAAGATGAGAGCGGCAATCAACTATTTTCGTTAACCCTCCGCCTAGCTCCTCGTCATCCTCGTGCAGGCGGCCGGTCTTTCGGCCAGTAACGCCGGCTTCTGTGCCTCCTGCGTTATAGCGGCTGAGGGAACCAAGAAAGTCTTGAATCCTCTCATGCGTGTATCTTTCTGAAGAAATGTTTGAGATCGTTATTTAGCAGTAGTTCGCGGATTTCTTGCGACGAGACGGTCGAAGGTTAAGCAATCAAAGATTGTGTATGTGGCGGCAGGGTTGGAATGTCCGTTTGTGTGCAAAGTAGAAGTGTCATTTTGGGTGTGTCTTCAGCCATTTAGAAATGCGACACTCGGCATGTCCACTTGCGCTGAGGCAAGCCCCCGACCGGACCGGCTGGGCCGGGTTGCAAGGGAAGGGAGGGGGCGGATGAGACGCACCCATT